>CBDVCL010000104.1:0-7295 GCA_965372475.1 uncultured bacterium
AAAGTGACCGAGGGGGTGTCCGTCTCGGTATGCGTGAAGGTCGGCGTGTCCGTGGCACTCGCCGTGAAGGTCACCGACGGCGTATTGGTACCTGTGTGCGTGAAGGTCGGCGTGCCGCTGTGGGTATAGGTCCAGGTCGGCACGCGCGTGTTCGTCTCGCTCGCGGTATCGGTCGGCGTGTGGCTATAGGTCGGCGTCTCCGTCACCGTGTGCGTGCGCGTATAGGGACGCGTTCCCGTGATCGTGATCGTGCGCGTCGCCGTGAAAGTGACCGAGGGGGTGTCCGTCTCGGTATGCGTGAAGGTCGGCGTGTCCGTGGCGCTTGCCGTAAACGTCACCGACGGCGTATAGGTCTCCGTCACCGTGAAGGTCGCCGTGCCCGTATCGGTAAAGGTATAGGTGGGCAGGCGCGTGTCCGTCTCGGTCACGGTATGCGTCGGCGTGTCGGTGTAGGTAGGCGTGTAGGTAACCGAAGGCGTCGCCGTGTGCGTTATCGTCGGCGTGTGCGTATAGGTGCTCGTGGCTGTATAGGTGACCGAGGGGGTAAATGTCTCGGTGGCGGTGTATGTGGGCGTATCGGTATCGGTAACTGTATAGGTAGGCAGGCGCGTGTCCGTCGGCGTCACCGTATGCGTCGGCGTGTGGGTGTAGGTAGGCGTGTCCGTAACCGAGGGAGTGAAGGTGACGGTGTGAGTGTAGGTAGAGGTGTCCGTGGGCGTGGCGGTATCGGTGACCGAGGGGGTAAATGTCTCGGTGGCGGTGTAAGTGGGCGTATCCGTTTGAGTATTTGTATACGTGGGCAGGCGCGTGTCCGTCATGGTAACGGTGTTAGTGGGCGTGTCGGTGAAGGTGGGCGTATCTGTTATCGAGGGGGTGAAGGTGACGGTGTGACTGGATGTGGGCGAATCGGTAGGTGTATTGCTGAGAGTTATTGTCGGCGTGTGCGTCCTCGTATCCGTATTCGTAACGGTCCTCGTAACGGTGGGCGTCGAGGTATAGGTCGGCGTCGGCACCGCGACCAGCACCGTCACCGGGTTAGAGATCACGGGCGGGTTGGAGTCGTAGTTGGCCTGGGCGCTGTTGATGATCTCCTCGCCGTTCCAGGCGGTGTTGTCTATCTCCACCCAGAAGGAGACCGTGCCGCTGTAATTGCTCGAGGTGCGGTAATACTCGACCACGATGTAGGCGGCGTCTACGCGCACGCCGTCACGCCCGCCCGCCTTGTTGCTTATCACGTCCACCTGCATCGCGTTCACGTCCGACCAATTCAGCGCGCCCGTCGAGCCGGTGTGCCAGGTCCAGGCGGCATTGTCGGGACGCGTCTGCGTGCCGCTGTTGAAGCCGCCACCGTACAGCGTGTAGCGAAGGTCATCATTGCCCTGGCTCTGCCCGCGTACGCCCCAGTCCATGCCGAGGATCGTCTCGGGCGAGACGTCGGTGAAGGGGCTGTCCTGGAAATGGCCGGTCAACGTACCGTTCGTATCGTCGCCGGTCGCACCGGACGAGTCGTTGACGCCGACCAGGTTGCCGGGGTTGCTCCAAGTGCCGCCCGAGGTGCTCTCTACCCACATCGTCACCTGCGCCGTGAAGGTCGGCGGCGAGACCGTGCCGATGTCCCAGGTAATCGTGCCTCCCCCCTCGCCACAACTGGTGCCGCCCGCACAGCCCAGGTAAGCAGTATCGGGAGGCAAGGGGTCTGTGATAACCATGTTCTCCGCGTCCGCCGTACCGATGTTCTCGTAGACCAGCGTGTAGGTAACCGTGTCTCCCACCTCGCCTGAGCCGACGTTGGATGATTTGTCCAGCGTTATCAGCGGCTCGACGATCACCGTGTCGGCGCAGTCAGTGACCGGGGCCGGGATGGAAGGGTCGCTGCCGTAGGCGGTGGCGCAGTTGGTTATCACCGTCCCCCCCGCTATCGGGTCGTCTATCTGCACTACCACGTAGACCGTGCCGATAGCGCCACTGGCCAGGTTGCCCAGGTCCCACCAGCGCAGGTTCCCCGCCGTGCCGTCCGCCGACGGGTTGGCGGAGACGAAAGTGGTGTTGCCGGGTATCGTGTCCGAGAGCGTGCTGTTCGGCGAGGGGTCGCCGCCCACGCTCTCCCAGATTACCGTGTAGGTCAGCAGGGAGCCCGCGTAGGCCTGCGTATAGTTGACCGACTTTGTCACATCCAGCGCCGCCGTGCCGATCACCGTGACCACGGCGTCATTTGAGGTGCCGGGCGCTTCCTGGTTGCTGTCCATCACCGCCGTGTTGTGAATAAGACCATCTCCGCCCGGGTCACAGGTGATATCTACCCAGTATTGTATCGTGCCGCCGTCGCCCGGGTAAAGCGTACCGATGTTCCAGACGAGCGGGTCGGGCCCCGAGCTCTGCGCCGGGTTCGCCCCCATAAAGGTGGCGCAGGTCGGCAGGTCGTCGGTTATCGTCACGCCCGTGAGCACGGCGCCGGGCGGCGTGAAACGGAAGAAGTTGTATGCGATGCCATAGTTATGCGCGTTCTGTACGTAGCCATAGGTTCCCTTGGCGGTCTTGGCGCTGCCGTCGAAGGTGGTGACGTACTGGTAGCCGCTCCCTTGGTCTACCCAAACCTCGATCTCCGCGCCCTTCATCACCACCTTCACCCAGTGATCAGCGCCGCCAACAATCGCATAAGGGACCGACTGGCTGCCGCCGCCGCTGTATTCCAGGGCGACGTTGGTGCCGTCGAAGCGCAGTTGATAATAGGTGCCGCCGCTGAAGCGTAGTAGCAGACCGTCATTCGGCCAATCCAGTATTCTGTTCATCTGAACTTCCAGGATACCGTCGGCAAAATCCGAATCGAGGCGCGCGAGCATTTCCGGCGGACTGGCGTTCCCGGGCGGGATGCGGATAGCGCGGCCGCCTGCTTCATGCCAGCCGCCGCCGCCCGATACCTGAGCCCAGCCCGTCGGCGTGCCCGGTTCGTTGTCATTGTGGTCATCCTCTATCAGCAACGAAGTGATAGAATTATTGCCGTAGACCAGGGAGTAAGTAACGCGCTCGCCTACCTGCACCATCGTCGGGTCGGCGGACTTGGTAATCTGCGTGCCCGGCATCATTATCGTCACGGGGCAATTATCCGACTGGCGCCAGATATCATTGCTCGCGTAAAAGTCCACGTAATTATCCAGGATATCGTCCGGGTTGCCACTGCCCAGATTCACCGTCACAGTCAGCCACACCTCGGCGCCCGAGGCAAGGTCCCCCATATCCCAGCAGAGAGTGCCTGATTTATTGCTGTCCGGCGCGGGAGAACCGGAGACGAAACTGGTCTCCGCGGGTATCTCGTCGCATATCTGCACGTCCAGAAGCGGCACGGGCGAAAAGACGGTGTAGTGGATCACATAGGTGTAATCGTCGCCGACATATGGCAGCGTATTGCTGGCCGTCTTCACCGCGTTGGCGGCGGGGAAATCAAAGCTCTGCCGCCATGACCAGGTCGTACCCTTGGGCGAGACATCAGTCATGCTGTCCACGGTGGAAAGACAGGCCACGACGCCAAGATACCGGTCCTGGACGAAGGCCGGCTGGTAACCGGAGAAGGTCTCCCAGGGAAGCACCGTGGATGCCGGCCAACCGGAGTCGTCGTAGGTAGGGCTAAACCAGTCCACCGCGGGATAAACGGGCGGCTCGATGCCGGTATTCCAGCTCTTGGTGTTCGTGCCGTCACTTATCAAGTCAATGTGCGTACCGTCGCTGAACTCTATCTCCATCACGTACATCGCCCAGCAACAGCCGCCCTGGCTATCAAAGACAGTCGTGGCGAGAACATTGTTGCCGGGCAGGAACCAGTTGAGAGGCACGGAGATCACTGACGGCGTGGTGTAATTGCCACCGGGGCCGAAAAGCGGGTTGCCGTTGAACCAGACCGAGAAGCTATCATCGCCGAGGATGGTCAGCGTAGCGCTGACGATCCCCGCCGCGCCGGCGTAGCTGGGCAATAATGCGCCAAGCAGAGCGCACAGTACAATTGCTATGATGATCTTATTTGTTAGACGCTTCTTCATCGTTCAAGATCCCGGGCAACTCTCCTAAGTTAACCGACGACAGCGATCAAAGGGCGTAAAACCCCCTCGGCCACTTGCGATAAGAGACCATCTGCCAATTACATCACCTACTGAAAGCTATCACATTTTAGCCAATAGTCAATACCATCACCTTGTATTATATGACATACCCTCACTTTATCACGGGATTTAAACTCATTTATGCGATATTCGCTCATCCAACTCTTGACTTTCCCTTGCATACGCACCAGTTCGCCGAAGTGCAGGTCGTGGAACAAGGAAAGATGCGCCACGTGGTTAACGGCAAGACACAGGTGCTGAGACCTGGGGACCTGGTGATGATCAGGCCACAAGAAGAAGGTGGCACAGATCGCCTCTGATTGCGGCTTCAAGGGCCAGGCATACTTCAGTCGCCTTTTCCATAAGCATTATGACCTCTCCCCTCTCAGGTATCGGGCGAGGAGGTAGGTCGGAGGTCTCAGGGTTATAGGGTTGTAAGAACCTTAGGCTATCGCCTAAGAACCTTGTTCCTTCGGAATATGGTTATATAGTTGTATAGTCATTCAGTCATGATATATAATGCCTGCACGATTCAGGGAATGAAATGAAAGAGCGAATGTTGAACCAACCCATAGACGTAAGCGAAGAATTCACCAACCCCGACAACACCTTCCTTTTGCCGACGAAGCTGGCCAACTACCACGCCGCCAAGGGGGAGGGCAGGATAGAATGCGTGCGCCACACGATCAAGCCGCGCACCGGTTTCAACCAGACCACGCCCCAGTTCGAGACGACCCCCGCCTGGGAGTTCCCCGCCGTCTACGGCGAGAGGCAACTGCTCCCCTTCTCTCTTTCCTTCATCAACGACCGCACCATCCGCCTGCGCGTTTCGGCCAGGCAGGGGAAGATAGAAGACGCGCCCTCGCTGATGCTGGCGAAGAAGCCACGGGCGCGCAAGCCATGGAAGACAACGGCAGGCGGCAAGTATGTCAACTACAAGGGAAAGCACGGCGGGTTGCGCGTCAGCTCCGACCCCTGGCGCATGGAGTTCCTTGACGCGCACGGCAAGCTGCTCACGCGCACCTGGCACCAGCACGATTTCCGCGGCTTCACCAGCACGATGCCGATGCCCTTCTCGGCGATGCGCCTCGCGGGCGACTTCTCGCGCCGTTTCGCCGCCTCCTTTTCGCTCAGCGCCGACGAAAAGATCTTTGGCTGCGGCGAGTCTTTCACGCGGCTTGATAAGCGCGGGCAGAAGTTCCCCATCTGGACATCGGACGCGCACGGTGTGCTTACCGACTGGATGTATAAGCCGATCCCCTTCTTCCTCTCCAACCGCGGCTACGGCATGTTCTTCCATACCACGGCGCCTCTCACCTGCGACTTCGGCCGCTCCTACGACGCCGCCAACACCGTCTACCTGGGCGATGACCAGCTCGACCTCTTCTTCTTCTTCGGCGAGCCGAAAGACATCGTCGGCGAATACACGGCGCTCACGGGGCGCAGCCCCATGCCTCCCTTGTGGTCTTTTGGCCTTTGGATGAGCCGTTGCACATATGACTCCGAAGCTCAGGCGCGCGGCGTCGCCGCAGCGCATCGCCGCCACCGCGTTCCCTGTGACGTGATCAACCTGGACACGGGATGGTTTGAGCAGGATTGGTGCTGTGATTACGAGTTCTCGCGCTCGCGTTTCAAGGCGCCGAAGAAGATGCTCGCCGATCTAAAGAAGCAGGGCTTCCGCGTCTGCCTCTGGCAGTTGCCCTACTTTACTCCCGCCAACAAGCTCTTCAACGAGATCGTGCGCAAGGGCCTCGCGGTCAAGGACAGGAAGGGGAACCTTGCCACCGAGGACGCGGTGCTGGATTTCAGCAACCCCAAGGCGGTGAGGTGGTACCAGGATAAGCTGGCGGGGCTGTTGCGCCTGGGCGTCGCCGCGATCAAGGTGGACTTCGGCGAGGCGGCGCCGCTCGCAGGCCAGTATCACTCAGGTAAGAGCGGCTTTTTTGAGCACAACCACTACCCCCTGCGCTACAACAAGGCCGCGGCAGAGATAATCAAGAAGGTGACGGGCGAGCACATCATCTGGGCCCGCTCCACCTGGGCGGGCAGCCAGCGTTACCCCCTGCACTGGGCGGGAGACGCCGAGTGCACGTACGAAGCAATGGCAGCGACGCTGCGCGCGGGGATATCGCTGGGCCTGTGCGGCTTCTCCTTCTGGTCACACGACATCGGCGGCTTTATCCAGAAGACGCCACGCGAGCTCTACCGCCGCTGGCTGCCCTTCGGCATGCTTACATCCCACTCGCGCTGCCACGGCCAGGCGCCCAAGGAGCCCTGGGAGTTCGGCAAGGAATTCCTGGACGAGTTCCGCAAAGGGGTAGAGCTGAAATACCGCCTCATGCCCTATGTCTACGCTCAGGCAAAAGATTGCTCGGACAAGGGCGAGCCGATGTTGCGCCCCCTCTTCTTCAACTATCCCTGCGACGCCACCTCGTGGATGATAGAGGATGAATACCTCTTCGGCAACGATATCCTCGTCGCGCCGATATTCGCCGAGAAGGATGAGCGCAAAGTCTACCTCCCCCCCGGCGCCTGGATCGACTACCAGACAGGCAACGTTTACGAAGGGGCAAGCTGGCACGCGATCAAGGCGGGAGAGATACCCGCCGTGATACTGGTGCGCGACGGCGCCGTCCTACCCCACGCAGCACTGGCACAGCACACGGGCGAGATCAACTGGAAGGAAATAGAACTGCGTGTCTTTAAACTGGGCCAAGGTACGGCCAAGGGCCTGCTCTACCGCCCGGGAGACAAGAAGCTTACCGCCCTGGAGCTGGTGAGGGACGGGGTTGGATTTAGACTGAAGCGGCATGCCTTTAAGGGGAAGGTGAAGTTTGATATTACGCAGGTGCCTTGATGGTGGCGAAATCGGCGCGTTGTATGGTTATACGGTTGTAGGGTAGCCGGAAGACGAAGAAAGGAGCCGCTTGCGGCTCCTTTCCTTCATTCAGCCATACAACTATACAACCATAGAACCCTACAACCGTTCTACCTGAGCACCACCCGCCTTCGCCAAAAGGCTACGGCGAGGTCGTTCCGCGCACTAGCGCAGAACGACAATCCGCACCAGCCTCTGGTCAACCGTGCCCTGCGAGTCTATCGCCTGCACCAGGGCTACGTATACGCCGTCCGCGATGACCTCACCCGCAGCGCTGTCCAGGTACCAGCGCGCGCTGTCGCCCTCGGCGCTGAGTATCCGCACCA
>CBDVCL010000105.1:0-7283 GCA_965372475.1 uncultured bacterium
CGGCACGTTCCTGGGCGACCTGCTCTATCTCTATGCGCTCACGATCATCCCCGTCACCAACGCGATACTCATCGGCCACATGCAGCCGGTGCTGATAATCCTCATCGGCTACTTCATCCTCAAGAGCGACCGCATCACCGCCAATGACTACGCGGGCATCTCCCTGCTCATCCTCGCCTCCCTGCTCGTGACAACCCGCACCACGGCCAACCTGGTGGACTTCCGCCTCGGCACGCGCGGCGACGCGTTGATGCTCGTCGGCACTTTCGCCTGGGCCACCGCAGCAATCGCCGTGCGCAAGCACCTCAAGACGATGGATCCGGGATTGATGGCTTTCTATCGCTTCGCCATAGCCGCCTTCGCACTTGGTGTAATACTCGTCTTCAAAGGGGGAGTCGCCCTACCCAACCGATACCAGGTTCTGGGCGGCGTGGCGGTCGGCATCGGCTGTGTGCTCTACTGCACGGCGCTGGTAAAGATAAAGGCGGCGCAGGTTGCCGCGCTTGAGCTCTGCGCACCTTTCTTCGCGGCGATACTGGGGTATTTCGTGCTGGGTGAAGAGATAACGCCGATGCAGGCAACGGGTATCTGCATCGTCTTCGGTGGGATCTACTTCGTTTCCAAGAGAGAGTGAAAGGAAGGGACTAGTCGCCTTTTCCTTCCATCTTCTTGCCCAACTTCTCCAGCTTGGCGTTGAAGCGCATTTCCATTGAACGTACGCTCCCCTGCAGTAGCTTCACGCCGCCGCCGATGAAGGCGCCTGTCTCCCCCGTCGCCGCCAGGAGGAATAGGCCGGCCAATCCCGAATCCATTCTCAAGAGTCCTTTCCCGTTGATTAGCACCTGACTTTCTGCGAGAATACTTCGATATGTTAAACAAGTTCATAGACTTCTTTGTTCAGCGCCACCTGCTGACGAATATGTTCTTCATCGCGGTGTTCGTCGTAGGTATCTTCTCCTGGTCGAACCTGAAGCGAGAAGAGATGCCGGACGTTACCTTCGACTGGCTGCGCATCTACGCCTCCTATCCTGGCGCCACCGCCGAGGAGGTGGAGCATTTCGTCACCCGGGAGCTAGAAGATGCCGTCAGGGGCATAGACGGCGTCTACCGTTTCCACAGCACTGCCAGCCAGGGCAATACCAGCGTCACGGTAGAGCTGGAGGCCGACAATCCCAACAAGGACGAGACCGTTGCCGAAATACGCAACGCGGTCCTTGACGCCCGCCTGCCTGAAGACGTACGCGACGCGCCCTCGGTACGCCTCTGGAAGACCTCAAAGAAAGCGATCATTGATATCGCCTTGATACACAAAGAGGTGGATATGCTTGACGCCGAATCGAGGCGTCTGCTGCAGAAATATGCCCGTGCGCTTGAAGACCAGTTGATGAGCTTGAAGCAGGTGAATAGCGTTCGCAGGAGGGGCTTCCTGTCCGAGGCGATAGAGATCAATGTTGATCCCGCAAAGATGTCTAAGTACAAGATCCCACTGAACAACATCATCCGGGTGATACGGGAGAACCATGCCCGTCAGCCGGCCGGCAACATCGAGGCCAAGGATGAGCCGAAAGTAACGATCAGCGCCCAGCTCGACAGCGTCGAGAAACTCAATTCACTCTATGTCCAGGCGGGTTTCGCCGGGCAAGCGATATCGCTGAGCGAGATAGCCGAGGTGACGCAGGATTTTGGCATTACCAAGCAGATCAGCAGGGTGAACGGCCGAGGCGCGGTAATCCTAAACGTCGTCAAGAGCAGTTCCGCCGGTATCCTCGAGGCCCTGGCGGAGGTGGAGAAGACCGTGAACACCTTCATCAACGTACATACCAAGGGCTTACCCATAGAGATCGTGCTGCTTGACGACGAATCGATCGACGTGCGGAACCGCCTCTCGATCATAGCCGTCAACGGCAGCATCGGCTTCACACTCGTGGTCATCGCCCTGTTCATCTTCCTCAGCAAGCGGGGCGGCTTCTGGGTGGCGCTTGGCATCCCCTTCACCATCTGCTTTACGATGGCGGGATGTGCGATGATCGGCTATACGATCAACAACATCACGCTCGCCGCGGTTATCATCGTCATGGGAATAGTGGCTGATGACGCGATAGTCATCGCCGAGAACATAATCCGCCGCGCGCGGAGCGGCCTTGACTCCCGCCAGGCGGCCGTGCGCGGCACCGCCGAGATGTTTATGCCGATCTGGGCGAGCATCATCACCACCTGTGTCGCCTTCATCCCCTTGTATTTCTTCTCGGGCAGGTTCGGCAGGCTCAACCATTTCATGCCCACCGTGATCTTCTTGATGCTCGGCGCGAGCCTCTTGGAGGCGCTCTTCATACTCCCCGGGCACATGCACATGAAGCTTCCCAACATCGCCGGCCTCTTTGGCCGCAAGAAGAGCGAGGCGATAAAGCCTAACGAACATTGGTTTGACAAGGCGGAAGACAGGTATGGCCGTCTGCTTGAGAAGGTGCTTCCCCACAAGTACCTGGTATTCGCGGCTTTCATCCTGCTGCTTGTCTTCTCCGGCTGGATCGTGAAGAAGAAGATGAAGTTCGTGATGTTCCCCCGGGAGGAAACGCGCGAGATATCCATATCCTGCAATGCCGCCGCCGACTCGGACCGCTTTGCCACGGCCGCGATAGCCAAGCGCGCCGAGGCGATACTGGAGCCTCACCTGGGCAAGGAGGTGATCGGCTACCGCACCGAGATCGCGCGCAGTCGCCATGGCAGGGACGTCGAGGAGAACCGTTTCAGGATCAGGACCGAGATCGTGGCCAAGGAAGACAGGGACATCTCCGCTGACGAGCTCTCCGCGCTCTGGAAGGAAAAGATAGAGAAGATCGACGGCTTGGACGAAGTGACCGTGCAGAAGAGCCATTGGGGTCATTCCAGCGGCAGCGCGATCGAAGTGGTGGTGTCAGAGAACGATGATCGTCTGCGCCACCGGGCCGCCGACCGCCTCGCTGAGCTGATGAAGGAGCACGCCGCCCTCGACAACGTGGAAATAGACCGTCCGATGATGATCAAGGAATACAAGATAGATTTCAAGCGCGAAAAGCTCAAGCGGCTCTCTATCAGTCCGTCGAATATCACCGCGACCTTCCGCGCCGCACTGGCGGGAAGGGTGCTATACGAGTTACCCGACGGCGATGAGGAGATAGAGGTAAGGCTATCTATCTCCAGGGACGCCAAGACAAGCATAGAGGAGCTTCTTGACGTCCCGGTCGAGAACAACAGGGACTATCTCGTGCCCCTGCGCGACGTGGTTAGTATGGAAGAAACAGAGACGCCGAACTCGATCTCCCGCCAGGATGGCAAGCGCACCACGACGGTCTACGCCGATCTGAAACCGGAAGCCAAGCTTACGCCGCTGGAGATCGCCGCTGAAATGGAGTCTGATATCTTCCCGCGTGTGGTCAACACTCAGCCCACCACCACCCTCGCCTTCAGCGGCGAAATATACGACTCGCGCGAATCAAAGAACGATTTCAGGAACGCCATCCTCATGGTGGTCTTGCTGATCTTCGCGATACTTGCCCTTCTCTTCAATTCCGTCACGAAGCCCTTGATAATCATGCTCGCCATTCCCTTCGGCGTGGTGGGCGTTGTGCTGGCCTTCCTGCTTCATGGCAAGGTCCTTTTTGGCTTCTTCGCGGCGATCGGCTGCCTCGGCATGACGGGCGTTGTCGTCAATGATTCGATAATAATGGTCACCAGGCTGGTAAGAAGATTCGACCCGAGCAAGAAAGAGAATATCGACCGCAGTATCGCTCGAATCGCTCAGACACGTCTCAAGGCGGTAATGCTTACGACGATAACTACGGTCTCGGCCATCCTCCCCACCGCCTATGGCTTCGCCGGATATGACGCGATGCTGTCGGAAATGATGCTGGCGATGGCCTGGGGGCTGATCTTCGGCACACTGATAACCCTGTTGCTTGTCCCCTGCCTCTACAGCGCGATGCAGGCAGAAAAACCATGGCAGGCGAAGCTACTCCGTAGAATGAAGCCCCGCGACTAGGAAGCAGGCCAATCGCAATGAAGAGAGTAACCTTGGGCAAATGCATCTTATCTCTTTCCCTGTGCTGCATCGTTGGGTTTCAAGCGCACGACTTGCAGGCGTCGAACGCGCTGGGCGGTATTGATTTGCCGTTCGAGGAGTTCATCCGCTCAGCTATCAAGAACGACCCTGTCTTCGAAGAGATCCTCGTAGACCGCCTAAGCCTGCTCTACCAGAAGGACCTGCGCCTGCCGCCCGGTGACATCGTGATCGGCGTGAGGAGCGAGTACGAGCTCTCCCTGCCCGGGCAGGACGACGACCAGGTGCACACGCTCTCGCTCGACAAGCTCTTTCCCAAGATAGGTACGGAGAGCTCGCTCTCATACAGCGCTTCCTCCCGATCAGGCTCGCGCGCCGCCGATTCCCAGATCAGTTTCCTCATATCCCAGCCTATCGCCGAGAACGCTTTCGGCAGGGGCACACGGCTCAACGAAAAGATAATCGGCATAGAGATCGAGCTGAGCCGTTTCCAGATCGTCGAGGCCTACGAAGATTACCTCGCTGCCTTGATCACCCTCTATTACAGCTGGTATTCCGCGCACGAGAACTTGAAGATCGGTGAGGCGTCATACCGCGAGAACTTGAAACTGTTGGATAACATCTACCGAAGAAAGGAGCAGAAGATAGCGCTCCAGGTAGACGTGAACAAGGGGAAACTCCTCTCTATCCGAAAGGAAGAGAGCGTGATCGCGCTGCGCGAGGACTACAGGACATTGACCAACCTGATCGAGAAGGCGGTCCGCCACGAAGAGGACACGCCGCTCTCACCCCTCGACCCGGAACGCTACCTCGCCCTGGAGGTAGACTTCGAAAGGGACTATGCGAACTTCACGGCGCAGAGCCGCACCTACTCGATGCTGGCGCGCCTCGAGCAACAGCGCACGCTCGAGGTCAAGACAAGCGCCGATGATCTCTTGCCCTCGACGAACCTGATGCTGGGCTACACGGCCAGTGGCAACGATTGGGACATTGCGGACCGCAAGGAAATGTTGACGGCCGGCATATCGATAGACTGGCCCTTTACCGACCAGCGCGGCAGGGCGAGGCACAAGCTCGCCAAGATCAAGCACAGGAAGACGGCGCTATCCAACCGCAACAAGTATCTGGAACTGGCAACGAACCTGGAGAACCTTTATCTCAGCATAGAACGGGAAGAGAACCTGCTCAGGCTCGCCGGTGATAAGATAAGCCTCTCTGAAGAGATCCTCGAGGACGAGGCCGAGAACTACTCCTTCGGCAAGGTGACTCTGAACGACTACATCGATGCCGTCAACAGGGTGGACGAGAACCGGTTCAACCGGATATCGCACGCGGTAAACCTGAAGAAGCTCCTCGTCGAATGGCTGCGCCTCACTGACAGGCTCGTGGTCAAGCAGCTAGACGACCTTGCTACGGATTAGCCGCGCTTCAGGTCTGAATCGCACAATACAGTTCTTTTTCTTTACTTCCCCCCTGCCAAGTTGTATAATGTCGCCTTTCGGGTGCATAGCTCAGTTGGTAGAGCAGCTGACTCTTAATCAGCTTGTCGGAGGTTCGAGCCCTCCTGCACCTACCAGCCCCCGCGCTTGTCTGCTGACAAGCAGACGCGGGGGCAGAGCGGGAGAACAGGACAGGTAGACAGGAGATTAAGGCATTAATCGTCCTGTGCGACTGCGGTCTCCTGCTTGCCCGTCGTAGCTTTAGCGAAGACGGGTCTACTGTTCTACCGTTCTAGAAGTCGTGCTATAATAGGTACCGTAAGGTACCTATTTTCATTCGTGGTGAGTGTAGCTCAGCTCGGTTAGAGCGCCTGGTTGTGGTCCAGGAGGTCGGGGGTTCAAATCCCCTCACTCACCCCAACGCCCCGCGGCTTGCGCAAGCAGGCTGCGGGGCGTTGGCGTAAATTAGGGGGGATTTGAACCCACGACCGAGGGGAGTGTGAGGGGAAAGTTCCCCTCACAAGATGGGAGGTGACAGGGAGGGCGCAACGGTGTCTTCCAGCGCCCGACCACCAGAGGGGGGTCTCCCCCTATGGGGAGGCGCGGGCGAGTGAAACGAACCCCGCGCCGACGGGAGGGGGTTCGCCAAATCCCCTCACTCACCCCAGCCCCGCTTTGCGGGGCAGAAGTCACAATTCTCGCCCCATTCCTTTCGCAAGCCGAATTCCATCGTCGGTTTCCTCGATCTCGATAAATGTCGGACGCTCTTCCGGAGTTTTATTCGGGCAATGGAAGGCAAGCACCAACCGATAATCAAATGTTTGAAAAATCATCCCATGACCGCCGTTGTCCTCCCACAAGGGTTCGGGGTCGTGACGCCAGGGACCAGTGACATGGCCCGTTTCGGAACGGAGAGTCCCTATGGCATATCCTTGAGGCCCAAAACTGGACCAAAGAAGGAGTAATACTCCGCTGGCCAGCCGATGGAGAAACGGGCCGTCCGTAATGTAAGTTGGGAACTTATACTGTCCGCCCTCTCCTGGCCATTCATGCCTTTTCACCCACGGACCTTCCGAGGCCCTAAAAAGGAAAACAGGCCTACCTGCCGGTTGCTTCAAGTCCCCGGCTAATCGCATTGCGTACATGCCCCCGTTGTGTACCTGGGTCCATTCGTGACAGAATACTATCCATGGATTACCTTCTAGATCTACATGCAGGGTACCGTCCAGGCACTCCCAATCATGAGGCGTACTCGGTTCCCCCGTCAAAGGCGCATAGGGTCCGGACACGTTGTCCGCAGTAAGAATCTGGGTAGCCCGATAACGACGCTCATCCTTAAAAGAAGCAAACATATAGTAGCGGTCATTAAACCGATGGACCTCAGGCGCCCAGAAGCACTTTGTAGCCCAGAAAGACGCGGACGGCCGGAACGCGGGGATCGAACCGTCCCATTCACGCAGGTCACTACTTTTATAACAGTCGAATCCCAGCTCCGTCTCCTCGAACGCCGTGGTTCCAAACATGTAATATACTCTTTCCCGTGGTTCAGGAAAGACAAAGGGGTCACGAATGCGAATATCACAAGTTTTCATTTTCCCGGACCAGTAAGGAAGGTCTGCTTGATGTGTCAATGAAGCCATCGCTTCGCTCGATGATCTCATCACAGGCTCTGCCGTTATAATAGGCCCAAATCTCCTGCCCGTAGGCGTCTCTGTTAGCGTCCATAGCCCAATTATGATTGATTACGTGACAACCGTCAAGGAGAGAGGTGTCAGGAAGCCATAAGATAGGTTCTAACTTCGTCCAGC
>CBDVCL010000106.1:0-7253 GCA_965372475.1 uncultured bacterium
TTCCCAAGTCCAAGGTCTTCCCCGGTCCGCGCCTACTTACCCCCCGGCCAACTCGCGCATCAGATCATACTCCGTCCGCGCAATCTTCTCCCAATCATAGCGCTTGACGAAGACGCTGTTCTCCCGGCCCTGGCGGCGCGCGGTTTCGTCGTCCGCCAACAACGCCAGCACCGCGGCGGCAAAGGCATCCAGGTCACCGGCAGGGACCAGGTTCAACCGCTCATCGTATACCTGCCTGTAAACCGGCAGGTCATAAGCCACCACCGGCAACGAACAGGCCATGGCCTCACCGATAGAGATGCCCCAACCCTCTTCGCGGGAAGTCGAATAATACACGCGGCTTTCCTTGAGCACGCGTATGTAAGCGATGCTGTCGATGTAGCCGAGGAGCTTGACCCGTTCAGAGACCCCCTCTCTTTCCAGCGCCCGTTCCAATAGACGGCGGCTGCGGCCGGTGTGCCCGCCGATGATCGCCACCCTCAGCCCTGGGTGCCCTCTCTCCACCCGCGCGATGATCGGCGCCATGTCGTCGAAGCCCTTGCCGGAACGCAGGCCTCCGGCGAAGACCATCTCGTATTGTTTCTCCCCCGGCAACACCCTCTCAGCAGCGTCAAGGTCGAGGCCGTTGGCCACCCGCCGGCAACGATCCCCAGGCAAACCCAGGGCGGCGATGATCTCATCCCCGGCGGGGGAATCCAGGGCCAGCACCAGGTCGGCGTGCTTCCTCATCAGGCGATAGCTAATGCTCTGGCTGGCATAGCTGAAAAGATTAAGTAGGAAACTCCCGGCCCTGCGCCAGGGAACCTGAAAACGGTGATGGTTCATGGCCAGCCAACGGGCTTTGAAACGCCGCTTGTAGAGCCAGGCCGTCCAGGTGTCATAGACGTAATCGGAACTGGAATACACCAGGTCGCACGATGGCATTCGCCGGCACCTCAAGAGGAAATTGACGATGAAAAGGAAATAGGCCCACATCCTGTCCCCGACCCAGTACTCGCGGCGCGAGAACAGGGAAGCCGGCAAGCAGGAGATCTCGCCCTTGAAGCCCGCCGCGCGCGCGCACTCCTCGCCACCGGGCGAGGTGACCAAGTGCACGCGGCAACCGCGCCGGCGCAGGCGCTCGCTGATGGAGATCATGCGCCACTCGCCGCCGGAGATGACGGGGGACAATCCCGGGCCGCCGCTGATGTATAGTACGCTAAACATAAGGTCGTCGCTCGTCGCTCGTCGCCCGTCGCTCGTGCTCAGATGCTTCACGAGCAACGAACAACGAGAAACGGATAACAGCATTAATGCAGGGCATCACTTCGTACATACGAACGCAAAACTATAGCTCAAATTGAATGGTATCATATGCTTCACCACGTACCGGTAAAACAACATCGCAGGCCCGCCCACCTTCCCCGACGCGTGTATCTCGTTCCACTTGCTGCTCGACAGCACCTTGAATCCCGCTTGCTCCAGGAGTTCGCGCCAGCCACGGTATGTGAGAAAAAGCTCAGAAAAAGCCTGCCCGCCCTCGGACGGCATCACGCCGTGCCGCCAGGCCAGGTAGATGTGCCCAAGAAAATAGAGATTGGGCACGTAGATCACTGCCCGGCCGCCCCGTTTCAGCACACGGCAGAGCTCCCTTGCCCCCGCCGCAGGGTCGGGGAAATGTTCCAGCGAACCGAGACAGGTCACGGCCCGGAACCTGCCGCCGCGGAAAGGCAGTGCCTCGCCGTCCCCCAGGGCCCAGCTCCCCGACGGCATCCGCCTGCGCGCCGCGCCCAGGGCCTGCCGAGAGATGTCGATCCCGGCAACGCCATAGCCCGCGTCCCTCGCCGCGGCGATGAAACCGCCGCGCCCGCATCCTACATCCAAAAGGGAGCCGCGGGGCTTCCCCAGCAGAGATAGTATCCAGGCGTATTGCCGTGCCGTGAAGGCCTCCTCGCCCCGCGCCCAGCGCTTGAAACTGCGGTGATATGAGTCGTATTCTCGGCTCAACCTCTTCTTTTCCATAGTGTTCCTCCTCCTGAACGGGGACGTTGTTATTGCGGATTTCGGAGTTCGGAGTTTGAAATTACCCGCTCGCGCAATTCCGAATTTCGAATTCCGAGTTCAGAACTCCCCCACCGTCTCCTCCAGTGCCTTGTCATAGATCACCTTCCAGTCCAACCCCTCCGCATATGCCCTGGCACGCCGCCGGCAATCCCAGAAGAAATCATCTTCCTTGAGCAAGCGGAGGCTGGCGGCGACAAGCTCTTCCTTCTTGTAGTCAATAGCCAGGCCCATGCCTTCCTTCTCTATTATCTCTGCCGTCCATGGCAACCTGGTTATCACCACCGGCAAGCTGCAGGCCAGGTATTCCTTGGGTTTAGTCGGGTCGGCGTAGTAGCTTATGCTATGCTTGTCTTGGACGTAAGGGGCCAGGGCCACGCCGCATTTCGGCAGGTAATCGAAAAGCTGCTCGTGGCTCATCGGCCCGAGGAACTTGACCAGCCCCTTCTCCACCAGCTCGCCGGCTAGCTTCCTCAGCTCCTCCTCGTAGGGCCCCGTGCCGATTATCTCCAGGCGGGCGCGCGGCTCTGCCGCGACGATGTCTGCCATCGCTGCCAAGGCAAGCTGTACCCCCTTGGATTCCGTGAGGTGGCTCATCAGCACGAGGCGATGGCGTTCTACCTCTTTCTTCTCTACCGTCTTTGTCTCGTCAAGCTTGACCCCCACAGGGACGACCATGTTCTTCTCATCGGCCAGGCCTTGCTGCCGCCGCACCGCGGCCATCCGCTCCGACAGATTCCAGACGCAGTCGGCGTGCCGCACGCAGTAACGGTCGATAAGATGGTAGACCCAGTTAAGCAGGCGGTTATCAAAACGCCGCGGCGTATAGTCGATGACATAGTATACGACCTTCTCCACCCAGCCGAAGCGCCTCGCCGTGATGCCGGCAAACGCATTCAAGTTATCTATGCCGACGAAGAGGCGCGCCCCCTTGCGGCTGCGTAGCACCCTGAGCACGAAGGATAGATCACGCAGATAGAGCCAGAGGGCGGGGCCGCGGTTGCGGTGCCCGGCACGGCGTCCCGTTTCCTTGCCCCCCAGGTAATCCACCGCCTCGGCGGCGGGGATGCCGCAGAAGGAAAACGGCAGGGCGATGAAGGTGAATTCGCCCCCCTTCTCCTTGAGGTAGGCGGACAGGGCCTGCACCGGGCCGTATACCTCGGTAACGTGCCCCGCGGCGATTATTCTCTGCTCGTCGAAAGAGGACATCTTCTCCTTTTCACCGTGTCTTGTCATGCGTCGATCGTATCTCGTATCTGGTATCTTGTATCGCGCAGCGACAAGTTCCGCTTATCTCGCCGCATCCGACTTCCGACCTCCGGCTTCCGACTTCCTATCGACCCGTCTTCGGCTACTGGTACATCTCAATCATCCGTGCCAACTTCCCCCGCACCAGCTCCCGGAACCATCTTGAACCATCGACCCCCCAGCCGGAGTAGAACCTAAAATACAGCTCCAGCAAGCGAGCGTCGCCTTTCCCGCGCAGCTCGACAGTCTTGCCGTCCTTGCGCATTCTCACGGCTAGGTCATCACGGAACTCGAAGGGCGTACCACGCGCCGACCAGCGTGAATAGGCCGCGCTTTCATCCTCGCCAACCGCCTCCGCCAACATCTTCGCGCCGTCCATGCGATCCACGCGGAAGGTCTTCACCTGCTTGCCGGCCTCAGTAGCCGCCAGGTACCATTCCCCGTCCAGCATCAACAGCTTGTGCGGCGAGACCTTTCTCGACGCCGCTTCGCCCCGCGCGCGGCTGAAATAGCGAAACGATATCTTCTTCCCCGCGCCGGCAGCCTTGCGAAGCGTTTCTAGGGCGCGTCCGAATGCCGCTGGCCGCGGGCGCAGGGACGCCTGGCCCTTCAGCGCGCCGTCTGCTCCGCTCCTCGGCAGGCGCCGCAGGCGCTGCGCCAGCGCTCTCAACCCTCGCCCCAAAGCGCCGGTGCCGCCCAGCAATTCCCCCGCGCTCGCCAGCGCGGCCCATTCCCTTGACCTCAGGGCCATGGGCGCCTTGAAATTCAGGGGACCGAATATGAAGGCCTGACCGTCTTCGATATATGCATCCACGCACTCATCGGGGCGTGAATCCCCGGCCGGGCTAATATAGGACGAAAGGAACTTGAGGTCCAAGGCAAGCCGCCTGCGCTTTAGCCCGAAGCGCCGTTCTATCTCCTTGATGTCGGCGCCATGATAAGCGGCCACGTCCTGGTGACGCAGGATATACGGCACCACGACAAGTAATCGTTCCAGGCGTTCCTTTTGTTTCTTAGTCATTGCCATGCTCTATCCAGTATTGGGTATTGAGTAGTGGGTATTGGGTAGAAACGAACTCAATACTCATCACCCAATACTCAATACCAAGTCATACCGCTCTTAACATCTCCTCCAACCTCGCCCGCATCTTGCGGCGCAGGGACGCCGGCTTCCTTATCACCGCCTTGTCCTGGAAGGGAAGCAGCCAATCAATGAAGCCACCTTCGTCCCGCACCCTGGTCGCGAGGACGCGGCCGCCCCCCCTTGCGGCGCGGTAGTTGCCCAGGTGGGCGTAATTCACCTCCATGCTGGGGGCAAGTCCCGGGCCGAATTCCACCTCGACGGGGGCCCCCTCGGCGGAGTACCAGTATTGACCTCCCACGTGACGGCGCAGGTCAAACCCCTGCGGTATCTCGAAATCAGGCCCGGCGCCTGCGCTGGCTGGGGACAGGCGTCTTATCTCAGAGAAACGCAGCGTGATTATCTCCCGGCGCAGGTGGCAGAACCCCACGAGGTACCACCTGCCCTCGTACAGCCCCAGGCCGTAAGGGTCGAATTTCCTCTCGCGCGTCCTCTTCTTGCGCCTGCGAAAATAGCGGATGCTCAGCCTGCGCCGGTCACACAGGGCCTGCCAGGCCATGTCCCAGGAGGAGCCCTTGCCCTTGGGAGGCGTCAATCTCGTATCCGGCATCGTCGCTGCCGATACCTCCCCGGGAGCCGAGTAGAACATCAATTTACGGCCGAGCTCGCCCAACTCCTGGACGAAGGGGAATCCCCGCTGTCCGGCAAGTAACTCCCGCACGAAGAAGACGGCCAGCTTCTCCGACGCGCTCAACTCCAGGGGCGCGAGGTAGTATCCCTGCGCGGGTATGCTGTATCCCTCCATCAGGTAGTAGTGGTCGAAGTCGTGGCGTTCCACCGGCAGGCCCATCTCCCCCAGCTCCCTGATGTCCCGCAGCAGGCGGCGCTCCGACGCTTTCTCGTCCCCCTCGTAGCCCGGCACGCGCAGGCGGATATGCTCGAGCGTAAGGGGCTGGCCTTGCTCCACGAAGCTGGATATTAATCCGAGTAATCGATGAGTCTTGGTTATCATGATAACAGGGCTGTCGCTTGTCGCTAGTTGCCCCCTCCGGGGACAAACTGATTATCTATCCCTGCGGGGCAAGCTAGCGGCTGGTCGCTAGTTCTTCGTCGCTCGTTCAGCGCGTTTCAGGCACGAGCAACGGGCAACGAGCAACTACACTCATTACAACTTAAACTGCATCTCATACAGCTTCTTATACAACCCGCCCTTGCGCATCAAGGCGTCGTGCGTGCCCTGCTC
Source organism: uncultured bacterium (assembly GCA_965372475.1). Classification (GTDB taxonomy): domain Bacteria; phylum Oederibacteriota; class JAUXIB01; order JAUXIB01; family JAUXIB01; genus CBDVCL01. The sequence goes on from CBDVCL010000106.1 coordinate 5,613, forward strand.
AACGATGCGCCCATCGTCGAGCACGACGATCTTGTCGGCGTTGCGCACGGTGGAAAGGCGATGCGCGATGACCAAGGTGGTGCGCTCCTTCATCAGGTTATTCAGGGCCTGCTGTACCTTGAGCTCCGCCTCGGTATCAAGCGAGGAGGTGGCCTCGTCCATGATCATCACGGGAGGATTCCTGAGAATGGCGCGCGCAATGGCGAGGCGCTGCCTCTCCCCTCCCGAAAGGGTCACACCCCGGTCACCCAGGATGGCGCCGTATCCCCTGCCCTTGGTCTTAATGAATTCCTGCGCGCGCGCCGCGCGCGCCGCCGCCTCGATCTCCTCGTCGCTCGCCTCGGGCCGGCCGTAGGTGATGTTGTTGCGGATGGTATCGTTGAAGAGCACCACCTCCTGGGTGATGATACCTATCTGGTCTCGCAGGCTGGACAGGGTGACCTCGCGTACATCTATGCCGTCCACACTCACCTTGCCCTTGCACACGTCGTAGAAGCGCGGTACCAGATCAGCCAGAGTAGACTTTCCCGCGCCACTCCTGCCAACCAGCGCAACCGTCTGCCCCTGCTCTATGCGCAGGTTGATGTCCTTGAGAACATCCCGCTCGCCATCGTAGCTGAAGCTGACGCCTTCCAGGGCTATTTCCTTACCGAAGGAAGAAAGCTCTATGGCGCCCGGCGCTTCCCGCACCTCCTCGCGGTCCTCCAGCACGCCGAAGATACGCTCGAGGGCGGCCACGCCTTCCTGTATCGAATTGTTCAAGCCCGTGAACTGCTTCATCTGCGGGTACATCAGCCCCGCGGCGGCAAAAAAACCGAACAGCTCGCCCCAGGTCGCCCAGCCTAAGATGATCTGCCTGCCGATGGCGACGATCACCACGCTAAAGGCGGCGCCGCCGAGAAAGTCGACGAGGGGAGACGAGACAGCGCGTGACTTCACCAACTGCATGCGCGAATCGAAGAAGCGGCGGGTGCGATCGCGGAATCTCTCTATCTCCCCCTCCTCGCGACGAAACGCCTTGACCACGCGGATACCGGTGAAGACGTTGTAGAGCACCGAAGCGAGGTCCTCCATCACCTCCTGCCCCGTAGTGCTGGCTTTGCGGATGCGCCGCCCGAAGATATATATAGGCAATACAGCGAGCGGAAATATCACCATCATCAGCAGGGTCAGCTTCCATTGCATCCATATCATCACGGCGGTCAAGCCAATGATCGTCAGCATGGATGAGATCCCACTGCCAAACACGCGCGTAACGCTCTCCTGCACCAGGGCAACATCAGAGACGATGCGCGAAATGAGACTGCCTATCTTGTGGCGGTGATAGAAAAGAAGCGACTGGCGCTGGAAATGCCGGAAGAGCTTGAGCCTCAGGTCCATGATCGTGCGCTCGGCGATGTAACCGGTAAAATACGCCTTGCCGAACTCGCCCAGGTCCTTGATAAGGAAAGCGGCGATGATCAACAGGGGGATGCGATAGAGCCAGTACATCGCCTCGTCCTTGTCGGGGTTGATGAAGACCCGGTCGGTCATCTCCTGCACCAGCTTGGGGATTACGGCAAATGCCGCAGACACCAGCAACATCATCGCCAGGGAGGCGAAGTACCTCTTCCTATACGCCAGCACGAACGGCCAGAAGCG
>CBDVCL010000107.1:0-7236 GCA_965372475.1 uncultured bacterium
TCTTGGTAAATAATTAAAATGAAAAATGTGTGCTGTTGGGGCCCCTTTTTCCGGGCGCCACCGCCCCCACGCCTGTCTGCCGACAGGCATAGGGGCAGACGTGGGGGCGGGAAAAGGAAAAAGGAAGAAGCGAAAAGGGTAAAGGGGTGAAGGACAAGAGACGATGAGATATTGCAGGATGGGAATCGTGGTGGTGGTGGCGATGCTGATTTTGTTCTCGCCGGCTGTTCAGGCTATTGCCGCTGACAAGGCCGCCGAGGGCGAAAAACAGGGCGAGTTCGTGAAGCCCGGCGGTAATAGGGCCGCGCCACAGCCTACCGCCACACCGGACGCGCGGCGTGAGTCGGAGAAGAAATTGAAGGCAGGGCTCTCCAAGTTGGAGAGATCGTTGAAGGCGGCTGGCGCCGAGCGGGCCGAGCTTGGCAAGCAGTTGTCCGAAGCGCGCCGGTCGCTTGAAGGGCAGACGGAGTCATTGGAGGCGATGCAGGTCGTTTTTGAGGGCCTGCGGGGTGAGATAGAGGAGTTGAAGCGGCGGGGTGAGAAATGGGATGCCGCTTCGGCCGAGCGGGCTAAGGCGATGCAGGACCTGCGCATGAATATGGAGTCGCTGGGTAAACTACTGGACTCCCTGGCTGAAAGGACGCAGCAGTTGGAGGATAAGATCGCAGGGATGGGGGAGGCAAACAGAAAGGCCGAAGCGGACATGTCCCAGCAGAAGGATATCCTGCAGATTCTGCGCGGGGACATCAGCAATAACGATGAAGACATTGCCGCCCTGCGCCGCCAGGTTCAGAGGATCAGCTTCGACAAGAGCAAGCAGGCCGGTGAAAAGCAGAACGTCGACAAGCTGTGGCGCATCGCCAAGCATCCCTACACCGCCCTCGGTGTGGCGCTGGTCGCCTTGATTGTAGTGATCGCGAAGTAATAATTAGTCGTTTGTCGTTGGTCGTTCGTCGTTTGTTTTCTCTTGATGGCACGAAATACCAACGACGAAAGACGAGCGACGGGCGCGCCCTCACAAACTCGAGATTTGTGTTTGATCCCGCCAGCACAGCGCAATGAAATCAAGACAGACCGGCTTCAGCATAATCGGCCCCCTGGTAGTTACGGCGGTGATCGCGGTAACGGTAACGGGATTGGTGCGCGGCCTGCCGCTTCTCACCGGGGGGGTATGCCAGGCGCGTTGGCGGACCCTGGCCACCGTGGCGGCCCAGAACAAGCTCGAGGAACTTAAGTGGCGCGGCGCCGCATGGTCGGGCCGCCGCGATTTCAACCTGCCCTCCGGGTTGACGGCGGACATGCCCGAATGCAGGGGGTACTGTGAAGTGTATGACGCGGACGGTTTGCGGCAGGTCCTCGTGGGCATTGTCTGGCAGACCAAGCGGGGGGAGCAAGAGGTGGTGTTGGGGACGTTGGTGGAATAGACGGCTGGAATGCGGAACTAGGAACTCGGAAAGGTTTTCGCGGAGACTGTTTTGATATATTATGAATAGGCTACGGAGTATTATCGGCAAGGAAGACGGCAGGAGCGTGGCCGAGATGGCCGTGGTCGTAGCCATCCTGGCGTTGGTCATCCCGGCTTCGGTGTGGGTCTTGCGGCTGACGATAATGGGAGTGACCAACTGGCGCGGTTCCCTCGGCAACACGGCGAAGATCAGGACAGTGACACGGGCGTTGTCGAGTGACATGCATGCCGCTCGGAACGCGAGGACGGAGAATAGTGGCAGGGAACTCTACGTGAATATGCACGGGGGGAGGCAGGTGGTCTATCGCTACCGTAGCGGGGAGCTTCGGCGGGAAGTACGCCTGGCGGGGGAGGAGTCATCGCCGTTGCAGACGGTGGCGAGGGGGTTAACGGGGGTCCTTTTCAGCGTCAGGGGCCGGGGGAAGCAGGTGCTGTTATGCGACATCGGCGCGAAGACGGGGGACAAGAAGATGCCCTGCCGGCTTGTCCTTGTCGCGGGAGGTGAGCCGTGGAAGTGATAGGGGCGAGAGGGAACACGGAAGCGGAACAACCCGGGGGCGGGGAAAAGGGATCGGCCTACCTGTTATTGCTCTGCGTCGCCTTGATAATCAGCGTGAGCTATTTTGCGATGTATGGCAACGTGCGCCTGGAGTTGCGCGCGACGGCCGATTTCCAGCAACGAACCACGGCTTACTATGGCGCCGAGGCCGGGGTGCGGGTGGCCCTGGCGGCCCTAAGAGCGGGTGATTCAGCGCCCGCTTGCTGGGAAGGGCGTGTGGGACGGGCGGTGTATCGCAGCGAATTGTCTTTCGAGGGCAAAAGGTACCGCATCGCCAGCAGGGGATACAACCTGCCGCAATTGTCAGGTGACCTAGGCGAAGCCCTGGTGGAGTTGGCAGAGGGCGGCAGAAACAAGAGCGTGATCAAGCTGGAAGGGGACCTGCAATGGGAAGGATTCACGGTTTCCAAGTGGGAGGTGTATCCGTGACACCCCCGCCGAGCGTGTGCCCTAGCGCCGCTTGTTCCTGATCTTGTCTATTGTCTGTTGTGTGGCGTCCTGGTCTGATTGAAGCCTGTTGTGCCAGTGCCTGCCGATGAAAAGGATCAGCGCGCACGCCACGGCCACCCCGATTGCCAGTTTCATCCCTCCATTTTACCACCAAGACGCCAAGGCATCAAGAACGGTCTTGGAACCACAGATTACACAGATTTCACAGATTCTTTTCTGGTAACGGCAGAGAACACTTATGGATAGCAGGGACGCAATCGCTGGTTTCAAACGGGGCATTAGAAGGCGGGTGAGGGCACGGAGAAACGGCTCTTGACCCATAGATTTCACGGATTCTTACATCGCTGCTACGGTGCCTCTTTCTCATTACCTTCTTGAATTATTGGTTGGCTGGGGATAGAATGCTTTATTGTCTGATGCACTAGCGACAAGTGACTAGCGACCAACGACAGCATACCGTAGACATATGTTCAACTTGGGCTTCTCAGAAATACTCATAATCGCCGCTCTGATTCTCATATTCTTCGGCGCGGAGAAGATGCCCGAGGTGGGTCGCGCCATTGCCCGGGCAGCGAATGAGTTCAAACGCGGCCTGCGGGACCTGGCGGACCCGGCCGAGGAGAAGAAGCCGCCGCCCTTAGCCATGCCGGCGAAGAAACGGCAAAGCAAGCCGCCGCGCAAGAAAGCGCCCCCGTCGCGAAAGAAGAAGGCGGGGACGAAGAAGCGCCGCCGTGCCAAGCTCGCCGGTTAGTCAATTCTGTCCCGTGTCTCGCGCCTCTTGTCACTGTGACCCAGGACCCGTGACACGCGACACGAGACTCCCTTATGAAGGAAGCGCTCTACTACGAAAAGAAGGGCAAGAAGGTCAGCTGCCGTCTCTGCCCGCATAACTGTTCCCTCGCCGACGGGAAGACGGGCGTCTGCGGCGTGCGGCGGAACGAGGCGGGGGTCCTATACTCGCTGAATTACGGAGAGGTGACTTCCGCGGGGCTTGACCCCATGGAGAAGAAGCCGCTCTACCACTTCTACCCCGGCGCCTTGGTCTACTCCTTCGGTAGCTACGGCTGCAATTTCAAGTGTTCTTTCTGCCAGAACAGTTCCATCTCCCAGGCGCGGCCCGCGGTCGAGAAGGTCAGCCCGGCGGCAGCGGTTAGCATGGTGGTGAAGAACGACATCCATTTCGTCTCCTATACCTACAATGAGCCCTTCATCTGGTACGAATTCGTGCTGGAGTGCGCCCAGGCTCTCTCGGCGCGCGGCGTGAAGAACACGATGGTCACTAATGGCTACGTCAATGAAGAACCCCTGGAGAAACTCCTGCCTTACATCGACGCGATGAACATCGATTTGAAGTCCTTTTGCGGGGAGTTTTATCAAAGCTATCCCCAGGGCAAGCTGGAGCCCGTGCTCAAGACCATCCGCCGCGTCCACCGGGATTGCCACCTGGAGCTCACCAACCTGGTGGTAACGGGCCTCAACGATGACGAGAAGACCTTCTCGCGGCTGGTTGATTTCGTCGCCGATATCGACAGTGACATCCCATTGCACATTTCGCGCTACTTTCCCGCCTACAAGCTGGGCAATCCGCCGACACCGCCGGAAACACTGCGCAGTTTCCACCGCCTGGCGCGGGGGAAGCTCTCCTACGTTTATCTCGGCAATGTGATGGTCGACGATGGCGAGGATACCGCCTGCCCTTCCTGCAGCCAGGTCCTTATCAAGCGGCGCGGCTACTCCGTAAACGGGAACGTCCCCGGGGGGAAATGCCAGAAGTGCGGGCATGTCATATATGGGCAGTTCAAGTAGAGTATCGTCAAACGTCTGAACGTCGAACGTTGTAACGTCTTGACACGTTTGACGTTCTGACGTTGGACGTTCGACGAGAGTAAGCCCAAGTGGTTGTCCCGGAGTTATGACTTCAGGACCTTTGACTTTTGACTCTTGAATTGCTATTACCGGGTGCAGAGAATAGGTCAATTCAATGGCGTATTTTGCTGATTGTCTGCACCCGGTAACACGGTGCATACAAGCCAAACCAACCGAATCACGAATCACGTCCGATGACTCGAAAACTTCACATGTTTCACACTCCCCGTAGTATAATCCTTCTGCAATGAAACCACCGAAGATACTGCTGGCATCTACATCGCCGCGGCGCGCGGGGCTCCTCTCCATGCTGGAGCTCGATTTTGAGATCGTCCCCTCGGATATTGATGAGACCTATAGAAAGGGGGAGGGCCCGGAGGAGCATGTCAAGCGGCTCGCCCTGGAGAAGGCGCAGGCGGTGATGGAAAAAGGGTACAACGGCTTGATCCTTGGCGCGGATACCGTCGTCGTCTTGGACGGCAAGGTGATGGGTAAGCCCAAGGACAAGATGGGCGCGTTTGGCATGCTCAAGCGCCTGGCGGGGCGCATCCACATGGTCTACAGCGGCTTGGCCCTCTATGAGCCCAAGGAGGACATAGAGATCGTGGAATACGCCAAGACGATGGTAAAGCTGTCGCCGCTCAAGAACCACGAGGCCGAGGCCTATCTCAAGACGCGTGAGCCGATGGACAAGGCGGGAAGCTACGGTATCCAGGGCATTGGCGGCAGCCTGGTCGAGGAAGTGAAGGGATGCTATTTCAACGTGGTGGGACTGCCGCTGTCGCTCCTGCGCAAGATGCTTAATGGTTTGGGGTATGATGTTTTCTAATCTCTGTCGCGGGTAGCGCGTCACGCGTCTCGGGTCAAGGTGACTCGGGACTCGGGACTCGGGACTCGGGACGAAAGCAACGGAGGACCTGATATGAAGATGAACCTGACAGAGAAGATCATCAAGGAACATCTCGTCTCCGGCGAGATGGTGGCGGGGGAAGAGATAGCCATACGCATCGACCAGACCCTGACCCAGGACGCCACGGGCACCATGGCTTACCTGCAGTTCGAGACGCTCAGGGTGCCGCGGGTGAAGACCAAGCTGTCGATGAGTTACGTCGACCATAACACCCTGCAGAGCGGCTTTGAGAACGCCGACGACCACCTCTATTTGCAGTCGGTGGCCGCTAAGCACGGCGTGGTCTTCTCCCGCCCAGGCAACGGTATCTGCCACCAGGTCAACGTGGAGCGTTTCGGCGTGCCGGGACGAACCCTGCTGGGTTCGGACAGCCACACGCCCACCGGGGGCGGCATTGGCATGCTGGCCATCGGCGCGGGAGGACTTGACGTGGCCGTGGCGATGGGGGGCGGACCATTCAACCTGCCCATGCCCAGGGTGGTCGAAATCCGCTTGAAGGGAAGGTTGCGTCCCTGGGTATCGGCCAAGGACGTCATCCTCGAGCTCCTGCGCCGCCTATCGGTGAAGGGGGGCGTGGGCAAGGTGATGGAATACACGGGAGCGGGGCTGAAGACGCTCTCCGTTCCCCAGAGGGCGACGATCACCAACATGGGCGCCGAGCTGGGAGCGACCACGTCCCTTTTCCCCTCCGACGCTATCACCCAGTCCTTCCTGCGCGCGCAGGGGCGGGGCAAGGACTTCAAGCGCCTGGCAGCGGACAAGGGCGCGAGCTACGATGAACTGGTGGAGATCGACCTTTCCCGGCTGGAGCCGATGGTCGCGCGCCCGCACAGCCCGGACAACGTCGTGCCGGTAAGAAAAGTGGCCGGCCTGGCCGTAGACCAGGTGGCCATCGGCAGCTGCACCAATTCATCCTACCGCGACCTGATGGTAGTGGCCAAGGCGATGAAGGGGAAGGTGGTCCACCCCAATGTCAGCCTGGTCATCTCGCCCGGCTCGCGCCAGGTGGTGGAGATGCTGGCGAGGGAGGGCGCGTTGGCTGACCTCATCGCCAGCGGGGCGCGTTTCGTGGAGAACACCTGCGGGCCGTGTATCGGCATGGGACAGTCGCCGCCCTCGGGCGGGGTTTCCGTGCGTACTTTCAACCGTAATTTCGAGGGCCGTTCCGGCACCGCCGACGGCAAGATCTTCCTTGCCAGCCCCGAGGTGGCCGTGGCGGCGGCGCTCAAGGGCGTTCTCTATGACCCGCGCAAACTGGGAGCATACCCCAAGGTGGCGGAACCGAAGAAGTTCCTGCTCGACGACCGCATGGTTATCAAGCCGTCGCGCGACGGCAAGAAGGTGAAGGTGAGGCGCGGCCCGAACATAAAGGCCCTGCCCGTCAACAGCCCCCTGCCCGACCGCATCGAACTCAGGGTCCTGCTCAAGACCGGCGATAATATCACCACCGACCACATCATGCCCGCCGGGGCAAAGATCCTGCCCCTGCGCTCCAACATCCCGGCTATTTCCCGACATGTCTTCTCGGCGGTGGATGCCGGTTTCGCTGAGCGGGCGAAGACTTCCGGCGGCGGCTTCATCGTCGGCGGCAGCAACTACGGGCAGGGCTCCAGCCGTGAGCATGCCGCCCTGGCGCCGATGTATCTCGGCGTCAAGGCCGTGATGGCCAAGTCTTTCGCCCGCATCCACAAGGCCAACCTGGTCAATTTCGGCATCTTGCCCCTGACCTTTGCCGACAGCAGCGGCTACAACGACCTGGAGCAGGGGGACCGGCTGGTGCTAGAGGGACTGCGCGGCATGATCGCCAAGGGGGAGACGGTGGTCGTGAAAAACGAGCGCTCGGGAGGCACGGTGAAGCTGAAGCACGGCCTCTCGCCGAGGCAGAGGGAGGTGGTGCTGGCGGGAGGGCTTTTGAATTATACGAAGCGTAGGGGAAGTAAGAAGCCGTGAACCAGAGCCATTTCAAGGCACGGTTCACGGCCCTGA
>CBDVCL010000108.1:0-7211 GCA_965372475.1 uncultured bacterium
AGCGGTCGACCGTCATTATGCCAAATACCGTTCTGCGGTCGACACCTCCCCTACGTTGATAATGAGAAGAACCGTCTGATGAAAATAGCCATCACCGCAGACGTCCACCTCAAGAGCGGCGCGCCCGAGCGCCTCGAGAACCTCGCCGCTATCCTCGCCGACCTTCCGAAGCAGGGCATCTCCACCCTGATCGTCGCCGGCGATCTTCTGGACAAGGGCTACGACGGGTATAAAGAGCTGGACGCCTTGCTCAAGAAGCACCCCAAGATCCATCTCATCGCCGTCCCCGGTAACCACGACAGCGGCCTGGCGCAGAGGAATTTCGGCGCCAAGAACATAACCGTCCACTCCCAGCCGAAGCTGGAAGAGCTTGGCGGCCGGCAGTTATTCTTCCTGCCCTATGCGGGGGAGTCAATGGGAGCGGCGCTTGAGCAGAGCGGCCTGGGGGGCAAACTCCAGAAGGGCAAGTGGCTGCTCGTCTCGCATGGCGACTACGAGCGCCTGCGTAAGCAGGAGAGCGGCAACGAGGACGGCTATTTTCCCCTCACTGGTACAGACATGCAGGACTACCGGCCGCGCCTCGCGCTCCTTGGCCACGTGCACAAGGGTGAGCAGGTCGCGCCCCGTGTGATATACGCGGGCTCGCCTTATCCCCTGGATGGGAGCGAGCAGGGCCAGCGTCGCCTGCTCGTGGTTGACACGGCGAGCGGCGAATGCGATTCGCTGCCGCTCAGCAACACCCCCATCTACCTGGCGCGCGAATTCGCGCTGATTCCGGACGGCAGGGAAGAGGAGCAGTTAGGGGAGCAGTTCGCTGCCCTGGCAGGAGAACTGAAGCAAGACCTTTCGGGCAAGAACGTGCTGGGCAAGTTACATCTCAGCTTATCGTTGGTTGGATACGCGACTTCACGCCAGGATCTAGAGGACTACCTGGTAGGCTTGTGCGGCGAGGCAGGCATCGGCGAGACGGCGATAGATAATCAACTCTCCCCTGCCGATGACGATGCCCTTAACGTTGTCGCGCGCGAGGTGAAAGAGATTCTGGACGAGAGCGATCTGGACTACGATCAGCGGGACTCGTTGCGCAGGCGGGTACTGCGCAAGGCACTGGGGATGATATATGGCCAAGAAACGTAGAGGCGCACCTGTGTGTGCGCCCAGGGAAATTAACGAACCCGTCCACATCAGCGCTATAGACGTGGATTCAAAGGGGAAGTTCGAGCGGCGGTTCCGCGAGGATTTCGCCCCCTTAACACTTGTCTACGCCAGGAACGAGGCAGGCAAGACTACCATCACCGAGAATATCATCGCTTCGCTTTTCAAGGCCCCCTGGGAGGGGGGCAAGCTGCGCGACGACTTCATCGGTGCCAGCAACATAACCGTCACCGGCCTTGCCGCCAAGCCGTCCGATTTCAGCCCTGAGGGCAAAGAGGACAAGCTTGAGGACCTGCTTCTTAAGAACGAGGAGGGGGAACTGCCGCCTGGTCTCTGCAAGCTACTCTACGTCAGGAGTGCCGACACCGATATCGACGCGCACCGCGGCGGCATTGCCAAGGATACCCTCAAGGAGCTTCTCTTTACCCAGCAACTCCAAATGGAAATTCCCAAGGAGGTGAAGGACACTGAATTCGAGGACGGTGTATTGCAGCCGACGACCTACCGTTCGGGGATGTGCAAGATTCTTCGCGACATGCCCGATAAGGTTGACAAATTGCGTGAATTGGCGCGCAGATTCCACGCGCAGCAATCAGAGGTAGGCCTGATCAGGCACAAGTTGGAACGGCGTTCGCTCGAGCAGGAGCAGGCCGAGCTGGAAAAGGCCAAGCGCCACCACGCCTACAAGCTCGACGCGGCGCTAAAGGATATCCGGGGCAGCAGGGCGCGCCTCGACGCCGCTGTGCTCGACAAGCTTGCGGACAGGATCCCCAGGTACGCGGGCCAGAGCGATGCGGCAGCGGAACGCGAGCGGCAGATAAAGGGATACGGCGCCCCCGAAAAGGAGTTGGCCTGGTTGAAAGCGGCGCGTGAAAAGTACCTGGAGGCGGGTGTGGGCAAGAGCCGCGACTACCTGGCGCAGCTGCTCGCGGCGACAATTGCCTCGCTCTTGCTTATCGGTGTTCTCGCGCTGATCAAGCCGTCCTGGGTCGTGCCCTTTATGTTGCTGCCGTTGGTGCTGTCGGCGACGGCGGCCTGGCGCTATTCGACGCGCCGCGCTACGGTGAAAGACAAGGCTGCGGAGGCGCGTCAGGAAAAGGTAGCGAAGGAGTACAGGAAGAGGTATGGCGCGGACATCACCTCGGAGGTGGATTTCGATGTAAAGGAAAAAGACCTGGAGAAGCAGGCCAATAACAAGGAAACCGCCATACGAGACAGGGACAAGGCGCTGGCCATAAGCCGGGAGTTGGCGGCGGAGATAGAGGGCCTCTTTGGCCAGGTCTTGGAAACGGCGCCCCGAGACAGCGATAAATGGTCGGCGGCATTGAAAGAGCTGGAGCAAAAGGGGAAATCACTTGACCTGGACGCCAACGACGCGAGAAACAAACTGGAAGTGCTTAGGGTCTCTCCCAGTGACTATCAGCAGGAGAAAGCTGGCGCCGAATACTCGGCCTCAAGGGAAGAGGACCTGGGCGAGAGAATCATTTCCCTGGACAGGCAGATCGAGCAGGAGAAGGGAAAGCTCGGCAGCATAAGAAAGGAACTCAGCGGCCGCATCGGCGACGTCGCTCACACGGGAAGCCCCGAGGATGTTGTGGCGGCGATGGATGAAACACTTAGGGGCTACGAGGAAGAGCTGCTGGAAACACGCGCTACACTTATTGCTGGCCACTTTGTCAAGCGGGTGCGCGACGCCCTGCAGAGCAAGGACGACGCGGCGCTGGAACGCCACCTCGCCGGGCCCGAGATCGCGGGCTTGGTCAAGGCCTTTACGGACGGTGCCTACGACCGGGTTGAAGTGAAGGGGGATGGCGTGCTCGCTTGCAGGGGAGAGAAGGTGCGCTACGAAATGGCTAACCTGAGCCGTGGCGCCCAGGAACAGGTGCTCTTGGCCCTGCGTATTGGCATCGCCAGGAAGCTCACGGGAAAGGACCGCCTCTTCATCATCCTCGACGACGCCTTCCAGTACTCCGATTGGGAGAGGCGCGCGCCCCTGGTGGAAAAAATGGCCGATCTGGCCAGGGACGGCTGGCAGGTTATCTACTTCACCATGGACGACGATATCCGCGACAGGTTCAACCAGGTAGGCAAGCAGCTGGGCAAGGATTACAAGTATATCGAGTTGAAATAGATTCTTGGGAGCCGACTGCCGAGGTGATGCGGTAGTCGGTTATCGGATATCGGGTATTGTATCGACAATTGTAATGCCTGCGACCCCCGCCTGCCACGCCGGGGCCTCAGCGAAGGTGGGACCCCCGAACTTATGTCAGACGGCCATGTTACGATGGACTTAGTGGAAGAGGGCCGTTCAGCGTAAGACCGCCACCACACCAGACAATGTAGGGCGGTCTGCTTATGGTATTGGGGGTTGAGGCGACGGCGAGGGCTGCTTTCGCCAGTAGACGTGTCCATTCAAGCGTGGTTTTTGGAAATTAGGATGTGAAAGAAAGGAGACTGTCCGCGGCTGGACAGTTCCCTTTCTAAGGAAACTCAATACCCAATACTCAATACCCAATACTCACTACCCAATACCCAATACTCACTACTCAATACTCGACAAGACGGACCTGACTCCCGCCTGCCCGGCATAGCCCTCCTGAGGCGCGACGGCGGGGTGTCCCCTCCCAAATGTATTCCCCCTTCCCAATTACCCCCAATTAATGTGTAATATATCCCTCCGCCGCTTGTGTAACTAAGTAGAGCCAAGAGGAGAACGGCGATGACCATAGACGAGACAAGGCGCGACATAGAGCTGGTTCAAAGGTGCCTCGCCGGAGACGACGGCGCCTTCACGGCGCTGGTGACGCTCTATAACCCGCGCATCTTCTCCCTCTGCCGCCGCATGCTCAGGAACAGGGAGGACGCCGAAGACGCCAGCCAGGACGTCTTCTTCAAGCTCTATCTCAACCTTCCCAACGAGCGGGGCGAGGCCAAGCTCTCCAACTGGCTCTACACCGTCGCGCTCAACATCTGCCGCAATCAACTGCGCCGCCGCAAACTGGTCCGTTTCATCTCCCTTTCCTGGCTCTTCGGCGGCGAAGAGAGGGAACTGGACCCTCCCGACCATCGCCCCCGCCCCGACCAGGTGCTTGAGAAGAAAGAAAGGGCGGCGTTCCTTGAATACATGGTATCAACACTCGCATATGATCAGCGAAGCGCCTTCATCCTGCGCTATTACCACGGTTTGCCCGAAGCGGATATTGCCCGGACGCTAGGGCAATCCGTCGGTAATACCAGGGTGAAGCTCCACCGGGCAAAGATGCGTTTGTGGCGAAAGTATCGCTCCCTAAACGCAAACCGAGAACTCTATTGAAAGGACCAGTAGAACGTGAGTCAGCAGAAGCCGTTTTCCGCGTTCTCCGCGATGATTCCGCGGTTTCCGCGAGCTGACGTTCACTGTCCGGTGGAAGGAGAACCAAAATGAATAAGATCCCGAGAGACGTAGAAGAAAAGCTTGAGGCCTACCTGGCGGGGCGCTTGGGAAAGCGCGAGCAGGCCGAGATGAAAAAGGCCATCGCCGCCAACCCCGATTACCGCGACTACCTGGATTTCCTCAAAATGGTGCGCCAGGAGGGAAAAGAGGGCGGCAAGATAAAGGTGCCGCCCAGGCAGGCGGGAGAGACGGTGCGCCGCGTCAAGGCCCTGCTCTTCAAGGAGATCGTGCCGAGCAAGAAGGCGCGCCGCTTCACGAAGTGGGGCCTGGGTATCGCCGCGGTTGGGCTGCTGGTGTTGGCCGTTCAGCAATTCGAGAGCGTTAGCGGCGGCAAGACCGTCCAGCTGGTGGGGGACAAGGTCGTCTACACCGAAGGCGAATGGGTCCATTGGCCCAAGAGCAACCTGGGCGCCGTGATCTGCGGCATCTACCAGGGACGCCGGCTTGACGTTTACGTCGCGGACATCCACAGCGGCAAGAAGCGGCTCGTCAAGCGCTTCCGTCACCGCGCCTACGTCTCCTGGCTTGACAAGCGTAACTATTCCGAGGTCATGGGCGAATACGCGGCAGAGGGACGTTTCATTCCTAATGATCTTGTCTTTGTTGACTCCTGCCGCATGGTCTTCGTCAAGCACGACCGTCTCGTATTACACGACATCAACACCGGGGAGGACCTGGCGGAACACATTCTGCCCACGGGAACGGATCCCTGGGGGGTGTGGCTCGCTGCTGACGGTGACCTGCTTTCTGTCGCCTACAACACATACAATGATCGTATCGAAGAGCAGAACGTCGCTTTCTTGCGCCTCGCAGGGAACAAGTTCGAGGATGTGGCTGGCAGGAAAGTCAGCAAGCTGGGCAAGTGTGAACAGCACGATGCCGTATTGGCAGGCGCCAAGCACGTGCACAACAGCACCTGCCGCAAGACCGGGGATATCTCCGTCTTGTTCTATGATATGACCCTGGCCGGCAACAATCTATACTTCCACGAGAGCGAGAAGGGATTAAAAGAGACGACGCGCCACCTGCGCGAACTACGGCTTGAGGCGGACGGCAGCGTCACTTCCCGGCGCATCAACGGCGCGCTCTCCCTGCGCCGCCACTTCGCTGCGACTGACGGGCTTATTGCTAACACTCGGAACAAGGTCTACATGCGGCAGGGAGATGCCTGGCGCTTGCTGCGGGACTACTCAGGCGAGAAGAACGTGCATATCGCCGCGGCACACGACCTTGGCGGCAGCTCCATCGTGGTCTTCAAGCAGACGAGTATCGCCAGCAATTGGCTGGTGATAGACCTGGCCAGCGGAAGAGAGCGCGACATCACCCAGCTCTTCGGACCTCAGGACAGTGGTTGGCCGATGAACAGCGTCCTCGTCGTCGCCAGCGATACGCCGCGCCTCGTCAACGAGGACTACTTCTATAATTTCAAAGAGATCCGCGTGATCGACCCCTCCTTCAACACCATCCTCCGCACCATTAAGGTCGATTAGGCTTTAGTTCCTACGCAAAAACCCCCGGTGCAGTTCTCGCGCCGGGGGTTTCATATTTCCCACTTCCCATTTCCCGCTTCCCGCGTCTTACTTGCTCCCTCACATATTCACATCACTCGCATACCCACACTCGTACCCAGAGTCGAGCCCGGACTCGCCATCCAAAAGAATCCCCCAGCCCGGTGACGGGAGCACACTGATGAAAGACGAGGTACAAAGGGGTGCGTTGTATACGTACCTCACTTCTGGTTTGCCTCGGAAGCAGGTCATCGCCTCGGAGAGCGTCAGGTCGTCCGGCACGGACACCTGGTAGGTATAGCTGGGGGTAGCGGGAGAGGAGGGCGAGATGGTACAGCCGCACTCGTTAAGTATCAGTTCAGCGTTGACCGGGTCAATCAGGGATGTAAAGTAGACGATGATCTCATCCGGTAAGTAATAGGGCCTGTAGTAGGCGTCGACGCCGTCGTTCTCCTGGTTTTCCATCACCACTACGTCATCGGTCGCCACAACATATTCGTACCTTGGATAGGTGACCCGGACGTCATAGAACCCCTCCAGCAGTTTTGCGAACTCGTAACGGCCCTCGGCGTCGCTCTGCGTCTGCGCCACCAAATCGCCGTTGTAATAGAGTGCCACGCTAGCGCCTTCATACGGGCAACAGGAAAGGGAGGGGACAGGCGTAGGGTCGCGCAGACTGATGCCGATCGAGCGGGGTTCGCAGGAATCATCGAGATATACCGTGCCGCTGATCGAGCCCACTTCCGGCAGCGCATGGTGCTTGTCCGTCGGTTGCCACTCGTTCAAAGGGGCGGTCGGGCCGCTCTTGCTGCATCCGATCATGATCAGCATCCCCGCCGCGAGAAGGGCAGGCACGCTCAGCAGTCGTTTCTTATTCATCATCCCCCCAGGTCTCCAAGATATTGATATCAGCAGTATCACAGTGCGTGAATATTGGCATCGGCATCGGGTCCAACCAGATGTAGGACGGCGGGCAGAGACTCGTGTAGGTTGCGTAATATATCTCCGGCTTGTCCTCGAGGCAATTGATCGCCTCGGGTAATGTCAGGTCATCGGGTACGTATGCCTGGTAGTAGTAGGTGGGATAAGTAGGCGCGGGAGCCATGGTGGTACAG
>CBDVCL010000109.1:0-7168 GCA_965372475.1 uncultured bacterium
TAATACCCCCTTTTCAAGACTAAAGACTGAAGACTAAAGACCAAGGTCCCGATACTTCTTCCCGGAAGCTGCTTTCACGAACTTGTGAATGTCTGCGGGGCTGATGAGCACACGGTGCTTGTCCGTATCCACCAGGACCATCTTCCTCACATCCGTGGTAGTGGTGTGGATGCGGAAGACACCCCATTTCTTGTTCCAGTAAATGCCCGTTCCCGCATGACCCAGGCGGTAGGGGCGACGAGGTGGGCGTCCATCTTCCGACGGTAGATCCTTAACATCATGCGTATATTCTACCACACACCCGACCTGGCGTGCCCTGCACCTACTTTATGCCGCTCGAATGCTTCGCCAGCGCCTTGTCTATTGCGGCAATATCTTCGGCGGTGAGTTCCGCTTCTCCCGCGGCGGCGTTCTCTTCCGCCTGTTCCGGGTCGCGCGCACCGCAGAGAACATGTGTGACCCCCGGCTGTTGCGCTGTCCAGGCGATGACCAGCTGCGCCATGGTCAGCTTGTGCTTCTCCGCCACGGGCGCCAGGTCCGCCAGCATCGCCAGCACCTTCTTGCGGTTTTCGACACTGAAACGGTCCTGGTTCTTGCGCTGGTCGCCCCGCTTGAATTCCCTCTCCGGCCCTATCTTTCCCGTGAGCAGGCCGAGAGCGAGAGGCGAATAGGCGAGCATGGCGATGTTGTTGTCACGGCAATAGGGCAGGAGTTCTTCCTCCAGCTTGCGGTCTATCATGCTGTATTTCTCCTGCGCGCTGTCCACGGGCCCCGCGGAACGGTATGCCTCGAGCTGTGCCACGTTCACGTTGGAAACGCCGATAGCCCTGATCTTCCCCTCTTGCTTCAACTCCAAAAGGGCCTTTTCCGTCTCCTCCTGGGGCGTGGTGCTCTCCTGCCAGTGAGTCTGCAAAAGGTCGATGCAGTCCACCCCGAGGCGCTTCAGGCTCTTCTCCACCTCCTCGCGCATGGAATCGCGGGCAAGGTGCTTGTAGACCTTCTTCCCTTCCATCTCGAAGAAGAAATCCCCGCCCTCGTGGTCCCAAACC
Organism: uncultured bacterium; assembly: GCA_965372475.1. Lineage (GTDB taxonomy): Bacteria > Oederibacteriota > JAUXIB01 > JAUXIB01 > JAUXIB01 > CBDVCL01. The sequence continues at coordinate 1,050 of CBDVCL010000109.1, forward strand.
AGGCCGCACTTGGTGGCGAGCACCACCTTGTCGCGGCGGCCCTTGATCGCCTTGCCCACCACCTCCTCGGAGAGGCCGAAGCCGTAGATGGGCGCCGTGTCCACCAGGGAGATGCCGCTGTCAATGGCGGCCTGGATAGCCTTGATCGACTTCTTCTCCTCGGTGCCGCCCCACCAGGTGCCGCCGATCGCCCAGCAACCCAGTCCTACGACTGACGCTTCTATGCCTGATTGACCTAATGGTCGAGTCTTCATGAAGTCTTCACCCCCTTCTCCAGATGATAAGTGCTACCCGTCTCCCCCCCTCAAGGGGGGAGACGGTTTATCGGTGTTGCGGTCTCTCGCCTAGTAGAGCGATCCCGACTCGCGAATGGTGTTCAACAGCTTCTCCCTGTTGTCCTGGATACACGCAATCCACATAGTCATCAGCAGGCCCTTGCCTCCTTGCCCGAGGATGACCCCCCGCCACTTCTTTACCAGGTCAGGGTCTCTGCCCGGCGCGCCCCACACCTCGAAGCCCTGCTCGATAAGCCGCTCCACCACGTGGGGCTTGGCGTTCCGGTAGTCCCAGACGACCTGCACAATGTTATTGGGTATAGCCTTTTCCGCCACCAGGGACTGCTTGGCGTGGGAAGTGCGGTACGAGGAGTCGTTCCAGATCACGGTCCGCAGGCCCCTTTTCTTCAGGCCGCGCTGCAGCTCCTTGATAACCTTTATGTATTGCTCGTTGTTCCGGTCGTGGTCCTCGTCCATACCGATGTGGAAGAACCTCTCCGGCTTGCATATGCTGATGAGCTCGTCTATTATCTCATAGGCCTTCGTCCAATATTCCTCGTTGTCGGGCAGCATGTTGTGAGGCCGGAACCAGTGGTTGTGCCTGTGAATCGGGCTCTTGGAGAAGTTCAGCTTGGGGACCACCTCGATCCCTTTCTCGCGCGCCGCGGCCACAAGCGCCTCCAGCGTGCTCATCGGAACGGAGTAGTGCCTCTTCAGCTCGGGGTGGGACTCGTATTCCACCCCGTCGGCGCAATCGATGACCAGCAGGTTCATCCCCACCTCGGCCATCGCCCCTATGATCTCCAAGCCCAGTTCAAGATCGAAGGGCTTTTCCTTCTCTTTGTTTTTCCACCAGCGCGGGTCGTAATGCGTCAGATGCAGCAGGTAACCCCTGACGGGCACTGCTTTCGCGCTCATCGCGTCCCCTTCCCCAACGCCCCTGCCGCCGCCAGTGGTGCCAGCACCAGCCACACCACAGGCCAGCAAGAGGGCCGAACAAAAGATGGCCAGCAGCTTTCTTGGACGGGCGAACATGTCTACCTTCCAGGATATCTGCAGGTTACACACCCAAGCGGCCCAGCACTTCCCGCAAATGCTCCACATACTCCCCTATCTTCTCTACCGCGTCGCCTTCCTTGGGCACGGCTTCAACACCCCAGTAGCCGTCGTAGCCGGCGTCCTTGAGCATCTTCACACGGGATTCCACGATCTCGGGACCAGCACCGTAGATATGGTTGTGCATCGTATGGGGTACGGCCCACTTGTCCCCTTCCATGCCGTCACCGTTCCAACGGTTGATGTGCAGGAGTACGCCGTAGGCGGGATTATCTATGGCCTTAGCAACCCGTGCCATCTCCGATACTTCCCTCTCTGGTCCAAAGTGGTTCTCGGGTCCTATGCGGTAGCCGTTATCCTTGGCGCGCTGGCAGTATTCCTTGTAGCCCTTGACGATAACGTCAAACTCCTGCTCGGTGAGTTTGGGGTTCTTGCGCGGTCCCCAGTCGACGCGCACGGTCTTGGCGCCAAGCGCCTCCGCCGCGTCCAGGTACTGCAGTATCTTCTTGTGCTCGGCCTGCCTCTCCTCTTCGCTCTCCGCCCAGAGATGGGCGCCGTCCACGGCCAGGTTGGCAAGCTCCAGGCCCCGCTTGTCCAGCTCGCCCTTCACCTTCTTGATGTTGTCATCCTCCAATCCGCCGAGCGTGCCGTCCCAAATATCGGCGGCGCCCAGGCCATACTTGTCCTTGACGACGTCCAGGTACTTGACCAGGTCCATTTCGCCACTACCGAATTGCTGGTGGAACGAGAAGGTGATCACTGAGATCTTCATTGGGCAATTCCTCCTTGGTTAAGAGTTAGTAGTCAGTAGCCCTTCGATTGTCCTCAGGGCCCTTCTCGCCCTGCATGCCCGCCATCTTGTCCGCCATAGCTTTAGCGGCGGCGGAAGCCTTGGCGACGGCGGGAGCAAGCCTTGCGAGTCGAAGGGCTAGTAGTTGGGAGCCAGGGATAGACCCGAACACCCAGACGCAAACTGAAGAGGGATTATACTACATTGGCGCTGAGAATAGAGAAAAATGTCAGACCCGGGGTGTAGACTGTGTGTATCGAACAGACCTGAAAAAGGAGCGATGATGCGCGTTTTTGCGGTTGTATTCAGTCTCATCCTCTGGAGTGACCTGTCCCAGGAGCACTCGCAGTTTGTCTGCCTGCTCGTTGTCGGCGCCTTCTGGGTGGGGGGATCGTTCCTGGAGGAGAAGCTCAGCGTAGCCAAGCGTTGAGCCTGCAGCTAGAGCATATCGTAGAATCTCCGTGGTTCCAGTTCTTTGAATTCATCGGTGTGACCGGCGATGTGCCTGCGAACGTCGACGCAGAGGTGGCATTTGCCGGCGTATCCCTCGAGTTCCTCGTAGCCGAACTCTCTCTTCCCCATCTCCATCAAGCCATACGACCCCTTCTCGACCAACAGCTTGACCAGCGGCACCTTTCTTATGTTGAACTCCTCGTAGAAGCGCGGCAGCTCTTCTATTTTGCCCAGCGAGATGCCGCCGCAGAAGCCGGGGACGTAGTTGCGATACAGGTCGAAATGGGCGTGGCGAGATAGCATCAACTCAGAGCCGCAATCCTGCCCGGCGAAGCTTTCAGCCTTGCGCGCAGGAACGAGGTGTCCCAGGTGGTATCCTGAACGCCCACCAGGGATAAGACCGTAGCCCTCCCAGAAAATGGTGCCCGCCCTTTGCTCGCCGTATTTGTCTGTCCATCTCTTGAGCGGCACGGGCTTGTCGGTGCCGAATTCCGCTATCAGGTCGACGAATTCACGAATATAGACGATGACCCCCTGCGGGCCGAAGATCTGCCGCGCCACTTCGGCAGCGAGCAAGGTGTTCTTGAGCGGCACCTTCTCCGCGTGCCAGGGGGAGCAGCTGACAAGCACCCTCTCCAGCCCCGCCTCACGCAGGGCTTCAAACTTCTTCTTGACGTCGGATGCACTCACGCACCAGGCGGCGTTGGTCTCGACGTAGTCCAGGTAAAGGCCCAGTTCGCGCGCCTGTCTCACCGCGTTTACGAGGAAGTCAAACTTGATCGTGGCCTCGCCCCCCGCCAGGTGCACGCCCTGGAAAAGGGGACCGGGACGGGGCTGCGTGTTCCTTTCGCCCCACACGCCCTTGATGCCCGCGTAGATGGCATCAAGGTCCCGCTCGTTCATCCAGCCGTCCCACTTGGGGCCGCAGGCGTAGAGACAGTGCTTGCAGGCGCAGCTGCATTCGTAGGTGAAGATGACGCCGCAACTGTCTATGGGGGAGAGTATCATTGGCTAGTCATTCGTCGCCTGCCCTGAGCCCTTCGCACCCGCGGTGCTCAGGATAGGCTCTGTGGGTCGAAGGGTTGGTCGTTTGTTCCTGAGTGAAACCACGATAGAAACCGGAGGTGGCAAGTCGCACCTCAACCTTCAGGGTCACCTTGAAACCTTGCGACCATGCAGCCGCTTAGGCAAACTCGTTACGCTCGACTACCTGCGGCTTGCCGCTTTCCAGATAATCGTAAATGGCGCAGATGACCGCGTAGTTGAACACCGCCTGGCCGCCTACCTGGGCGTGCTGGCCTTTCTCACTCTTAAGATGGGCGAAGAAATAGGGCAGGGCCCGGTCCACCGCCGCGCCGCTCCAGACGTTAACCTTCTTCTTCTCGTGGGACGCTTGCCCCTTCTTGTCGGTACCGATGACCAGGTCGAGCGTGCCGCCCCAGTAGTTGCCGCGGTAATCCCATTCCACGGCGCCCTTGGTGCCGTGGAACTCCATCAGGTAGAGTTCCCTGCCGTGTGCGCAGGCGGAGCGTTCGTAGGACACGGTGAGCGGCTTCCCTTTTTCAGGATGGTAGCGCAGGATGACACCGCAGTGCTCCTCGACGTCGAAGACAGTTCCCCCGGGCAGGTCGAGCCAGGTCTCGGGGTTCTCACCCCAGGCGTGTAGTATCTCCACCTTCGTCGGCTTGAAGATGTCGTTCAGCACCGCGACGGCGTAGATGCCGTGGTCTATGAGCTGGCCGCCCCCCGCCTTGGACTTGTCGAGGAACCACTTGCTCTGCGGCTGGTACTCGATCCCTGCGCGGCCGCGCAATGAGCGCACCACCTGGTCAACGTAATAGACGTCGCCCAGCTTACCCGCGGCGATGAGCTTCTTCGTCTCCTCTATCTGGTTCGCGCCCAATATGCGCGCGACACAGCAACCCAGCGACAGCTTCCTTTCCTTCGCTTTCGCCAGCATCTCCTTCGCCTGGGCCAGGTCCATGCCCAGCGGCTTCTCGCACAACACGTGCCTCCCCGTCTCCAGCGCCAGCATTGTGCTGGGATGGTGGTCGCTGACGGGCGTGGCGACGATGACGATGTCCGTGGCGCGCGGCTCTTCCTTCAACATCTCCTCCCCGCTCTCGTGCATCTGCGCCCCGGGGAACTCCCGCTTGAATGCCTCCCTCGCCTCCGCCATCAAGTCCGCGACCTTGAGCTCCACCTCCACGCCGAGCTCGGCCGCGGACTTGGCGTGTGCGCGGGCTATGCCGCCCGAGCCGATCATGTAGATACGTTGTTTTGTTGCCATCATTTCCTCCCTTGTGAGTAGCCAGTAGTCAGTAGTTAGGGATGGTAAGCGGACGTCCCCTAACTACTAGCTACCAGCTACTAGCTCCTAAATGATCGGCTTGGGCTTACGAGACGCCCCGCCCCGCTTCGGCCTATGCAACACCGTCTGCGCGTAGCAGAACTCTATCCCCTTGTCGGCATTGACGCCGCGGATCACCTCGCGCGTGATGTCACTGCTCGTCTTCTGGCGCTGGCGCGCCTCCGCCTGGTATCTGAGCCGCAGGCGCACGCCGTGCTCGAAGAACTCCACCCGCACGTAGGGCTCACTGTCCGTGCTTTCGCTCGCCTGCCGCGTGGCCTTCCTCGCGGCCCTGAGCAGGACCTTCTCAGCCGCCCCGACATCGGACGCGTAGGTGATCACCAGCGGCACCTCGTCCAATATGTACTGCGAGTCCAACGTGTAGTTGTAGATGATCTGCTGGAAGAGGATGGCATTTGGTATCATCACGTCGCGCCCTGAGCGCTCCTCTCCCTCTATCGTCCCCCCCACCTGGTTGAGGACGATATGGGTCAGGGTAATGTCCTTCACGTCGCCAATGATATCCGCGATGATGATCCTGTCGCCGATCTTAAAAGGGCGCTTGAGGATGATCATCAGCCAAGCGGCCACGCCCGTGACAGGGGCCTGCAGAGACCAGCCGATGAGCATGCCGAAGAAAGCCGCCGAGATGCCCAGCGTAGTGAGCGAACCCGAGAAACTTATCAAGGCGAAGACAAGGGCGATGCCCATCCAGGCATAGCGCCAGAGCAAGAGGAAGTTCCGGGCCACGTCCTTCTTGACGGCCTTGCCCAATACGTATTTCTTCAGCAAGTGGGTCAATACCGTGTAGAGAAGCCAGATGAATAACAGCGTGAGGATTATGACAAACAGGCTGCGCGCGGCCGACTCCGGCTCTGCTATCTGGTCGAACATGTGGTTGAATTGCGCGAACATTTTTCGCCTCCTCTAGTTGAGTACCGTAAGGGTAGTCATTCATGCCAAGTTTTTCAAGCTTAATCGTTATGGGCAAGAGGCTTGTGGGGTTGTATAGTTGTGATGAGAAGCAATCGCCAAGGGAGTATTCCACGGCGTGGGATTATTGAATCAGAAGCACTAAGAAGAAGGAAAAAGTAAAAAGTTAGAAGTAAGAAGCTTCAGGCAAGAAGGGCTTATTCCTTTTTCCTTTTTCCTTTTTCCTTTTTCCTTCTTACTTCTTTCTTCTTGCTTCTTACCT
>CBDVCL010000110.1:0-7162 GCA_965372475.1 uncultured bacterium
GCTTCAGCCTGGCAAAGGTGGTGGGGCGGGCGGAAGAGGCGAAAGAGCAGGGCACGAGGCTGGTCTTCGACGTGTCGGAGGGTGACAAGATAGAGGTGGACAAGATCGTGATCGAGGGCAACGAGGCCTTCAGCGACGACAAGGTAAAGGGCAAGATGAAGACCCAGAAGCGCGGGCGCTTCCACGGCCTCTTCACCTCGGGCAAGTTCGAGATGGCCGTGTTCAAGGAGGACCTGGCCAAGATCACTGATTTCTACCGCAACGAGGGCCACGCCAAGGCAAAGGTCCTCTCGCATAAGCTGGACTACGACCCTGAGAACCCCAAGAAGATGTGGATAACCATAGAGGTGGCAGAAGGCGAGCGCTACAAGATAGACGAGATCGCGATCGATGGCAACATCAACTACTCCGAGAAAGAGATCAGGAAGGTAGTGAAGAGCAAGGGAGGAGACGTCTTCAAGCTGGACAAGTTCCGCGACGACGTGATGAGGATAGGATGGCTCTACGCCGAGAAGGGTTTCATCTACGTCCGGGTCATTCCGGAGATGAAATACGACGACGAGGCCAAGGAGGTCCGCATTGATCTCTCTATCGACGAGCGCCAGCGGGCATATATCGAGAAGGTCAAGATCGTGGGGAATTACAATACCAAGGACTACGTGATCCTGCGCGAGGTGCTGCTGAAGCCGGGCGACCTTTTCGATTCCAAGAAGCTTGCGCGCAGCCAGGAGAAGCTTTTCAACCTCTACTACTTCGACGAGGTGTCGTTCGACACCGAGCCGGGAAGCCAGGAAGGCCAGGAGACACTGGTGATCCGCGTGCGCGAGAAGAAGACGGGAACGATAACCTTCGGCATGGGCTACTCCACCACCGACAAGCTGGTCGGCTTCCTCAAGGTGGCGGAGATAAACCTGCTCGGCCGCGGCAAGAAGATAAGCGGCGAGTGGGAATTCGGCAAGCGGCGCAACAGCTGGAAGTTCAGCTTCCGCGAGCCCTATCTCTTCAACTCGCGCACTTCGTTCGGCTTCGACGTCTGGAACATTCGCCGCTACCTCGACTGGTACGACGAGAAGCGGGCGGGGTTCGACGTGATCTTGGGCCGCAGGCTTTCCGAATACTGGCGCTCGAGCATCACCTATACCCTGCAGAACGTCAAGCTGACCAACGTCCATTTCTACTATAGTGACCTGCTGCGCAGCGAAGAGGGGACGATCAGCAGCTTGACGCCCTTCGTCGTGCGCGACAGCCGCAACAGCTTTTTCGACCCGAGCCGGGGCAGCCGCGTCAGCCACTCGGCAAAGATCGCCGGCCTCGGCGGCGACTTCAAGTTCATCCAGAACGTCTTCAACGCCGCCAAATACTGGCCCCTGTTCTGGCGCTTCGCTTTCGGCCAGCATTACCAGGCGGGGTTCTCGAACGGCTACTCGGGCAGCTCGGTGCCCCTCTTTGAGTACTTCTATTGCGGCGGCACGGACACCGTGCGCGGCTACGACGAGCGCCAGCTTGGCCCGAGGGACTCCGAGGGCGGACGGGCCCTTTTTGTCGCCAACTCGGAGGTGAAACTGCGCGTGGTCACGCGCGTGCTGGGCCTGGCCTTTTTCCTGGACGGCGGCAGGGTGTGGAAGGACACGGCCCATGTCCGCCTCGGCCGCCTGAGCGAGGACATGGACTGGGGCTACGGCTTCGGCATCCGCTTCATGATCCCCGGGAGCATCATGACCCTGCGCCTGGATTACGGCTGGCCCTTTGCCTACTCATCCCATAACCGCCACTTCGTCTCCAAGAGCGGCAAATTCCATTTCAATCTTGGTAACATATTTTGATTAAGTAAGTGATATAAGCTCGCGGCAGCCGCGGAAATGTCGCGGAAGTCGCGGAAGCTTCCGCGCTCTCCGCGAAGATTCCATGTTCTCCGCGAAGAGAAGGCTAGATAACCAATTGAAAAGGAGAAAGATGAAGAAGATAATTGCGATGGGAGTTGTCCTGGCGATGGCGCTGTTCTGCGCGAGCGGCGCACTGGCGGGCTCCAAGGCGATAAAGATCGGCTACGTGAAGCTGATGGAGGTGCTTGAGTCCTACGGCGGCTACAAGGACGCCAAGGCGCGCCTGGAGAAGGCGATGAAGGCCAAGAAGAACGAGTTGATGGAGCTGGAAAAGGAGCTGATGGAACTCCAGAGGGAATACGAGAAGAAGAAGGCGGTATTGTCGGCGAAAGCGCGGGAGGAGAAAGAATACATCCTGCGCAAGAAGCTGGAGGACTACCAGAACATCCAGCTGATGGCCAACCGCGAGTTGGCCCTCAAGGAACAGCAGATGACGGCGGTGCTGTTGGAAGAGCTCAAGGAATACATTTCCGCAGTGGCGAAGAAAGAAGGCTACGACCTGGTATTGGACGAGACGGCCATCCTCCACCTCGAGGGCAAGGGAAACGACCTCACCGAGCAGGTGGTGGAGTACGTGAAGAGGCAGGAGGCGAAGAAGGCGGCGGAATAGCAGGCTGTTGCTAGTCGCTGGTCGCTAGTCGCTCGCATGGAAAAGACGCTGAAAGAATTAGCGGAACTGACAGGCGCTGAGGCCCGGAATGCCGAAGGCGTCGTGATAAAAGGCATTGGTGAAATACAGGCCGCCAAGCCGGACGAGATCACCTTCCTCGAGAACCCTAAGTACCGCCGCTACCTGAAGGACTGCAAGGCCGCGGCGGTGATATCGCGCGACCTGCCCGAGCTGGCTGACAAGCCGTCGCTGATCTCCGGCGATCCCTACCTGGCTTTCGCCAAGGTGACGGCCGTCTTTTACTACGGCGGCCTGGCGGCGACTGCGGGTGTAGACAAGCGGGCGGTGGTGGCCGCGGACGCCAAGCTGGGCAAGGGAGTGGCCGTGGGCGCTTGCGCCGTGATCGGCGCGCGCGCGGAGATAGGTGACGGCTCGGTGGTGCATGCCCTGGCTTTTGTCGGCGAGGACTGCCGCCTGGGGGCGGACTGCCTGGTTTATCCCGGCGCGGCGATCAGGGAGCGTTGCCGGCTGGGCGACAGGGTCATCGTGCACCCCAACGCCGTGGTGGGCAGTGACGGCTTCGGCTACGCGCCGGAAGCGAAAAAATGGCGCAAGATCCCGCACGCGGGGAGCGTGGTCATCGAGGACGACGTGGAGATAGGGGCGGCGGTGTGCATAGACCGCGGCGTCCTGGGCGACACCGTGATCGGCCGCGGCACTAAGCTGGACAACCTTGTCCAGATCGCTCACAACGTGAAAGTGGGCGAAGACTGCGCCCTCGCCGGGCAGTTTGGTGTCGCGGGAAGTACGCAGATCGGGGACCGGGTAACGACGGGCGGCCAGGTGGGCCTGGGCGGGCACCTGCGCATCGGCGACGACGTGATGATAGGGGCCCAGTCGGGCGTGCCCAAGGACGTGCCCGAGAAGTCGGTGGTTTTAGGCGCGCCGGCGCGGCCGATGAGCGAAGCGAGGCGTATCATCGCCCTTATCGGTCGTTTGCCCGAGTTGTTCGAACGACTGCAGGAACTGGAGGGGAAAGTTGGCGGCGAAGAAGATGAAAAGAAAGACGACTAGGCGGGAAACGGAGTTCTCCGGCCTCGGCCTGCATACGGGGCAGGAGGCGAGGGTGAAGGTTGCGCCTGCTGCTTCGGGAACGGGCGTGGTATTCGTCCGCGCCGACCTGGAAGGCAGGCCCCGCGTGGAGGCCAGCCTGGAGAACGTGGCCGGTTCCAATCGCGGCACCGACCTGAAGAAGGGCAAGGCCCTGGTGAAGACGGTGGAGCATTTTCTCGCCGCGCTGTATCACCTGGGCTTGACCGACCTGCTGGTCGAGATAGATGGGCCGGAGATGCCGGCGATGGGAGGCTGCGCCGAGGGCTTTCTGGAGAAGCTGAGCGCGGCGGGCGCGGCGGAGCTGGAGGGCAGTATCGAGCCGATCGTGCTCAAGACGGAGGTGAGCGTCGACGCGAACGGTTTTTCCCTACGCGCGGCGCCGGCGGCGGAACTGAGCCTCAGCTATCACCTGGACTATGGCCATGCCGTGCTGGGGGAGCAGGATTTCTCCTTCCGCCCGGGGGAGATGTCCTTCGCCGACGAGCTGAGCACGGCGCGCACCTTTTGCCTTGAGGAGGAGGTGGAGAAGCTGAAGGCGGCCGGCCTGGCGAAGGGCGGCAGCCTGGACAACGCGCTGGTCATCGGCAAGGACGGCTATCTCAACAAGGACGTGCGTTTTGCCGACGAGCCCTGCCGGCACAAGGTGCTGGACCTGCTCGGCGACCTGTACCTGCTTGGCAGGCCGTTGATAGCAAAGGTGGAGGGAAAACGTTCGGGCCACAAGATGAACGTTGAGCTGGGGCGGGCGATACTTGCCAGCATGCAAAACAAAAGGGGGATCAGCGTGGACATAAAAGAAATAATGAAATGCCTGCCGCACCGCTACCCGATGCTGCTGGTGGACAGGATCGTCGAGCTGGAGGAGGGGCGCATCGTGGGCATCAAGAACGTGAGCATCAACGAGCCCTTCTTCAACGGCCATTTTCCCGGCGAACCTATCATGCCGGGCGTACTACAGATCGAGGCCATGGCGCAGGTGGGAGGGGTGCTGATGCTGCGCAGTATAGATGACGCGAAGGACAAGGTGATCTACTTCATGAGCGTGGACAAGGTGAAATGGCGAAAGCCGGTGGTGCCGGGCGACCAGCTGCGCATGGAGCTGAAGGTGCTTTCCACCAAGGGCGTCATCTGCAAGATGGAGGGGAAAACCACGGTGGACGGGGAGCTGGTGTGTGAGGGTGAATTGATGGCGATGATTGCCGACAGGTCGAAGTAGCTTCGACCTGTCGGCGTCGTTCGTCGATCGTCTTTCGTCGTTCGTGATTGAGAGTTTGCGTGAACGACTAACGACTAACGACCAACGACTAACGACGAGCAAATGTCCGAGATCCACAAGACAGCGATAGTAGACAAGAAAGCGGAACTCGCCGGCAACGTGCAGGTTGGGCCCTACGCGATAATCGAGGGCGCGGTGAAGGTGGGCGCGGGCAGTCGCGTCGGCGCGCACTGCTTTATCACGGGCGATACGATCATCGGCGAGAATAATGAGATATTCCCGTATGCCGTGCTCGGCACACGGCCGCAGGACGTGAAATTCAAGCCGGGCAGTGAGTCGCGCCTGTGCCTGGGAGACGGCAATGTGATACGTGAGTTTTGCACGCTGAACACCTCCACCCTGGCGGGGGGATCGACAAAAGTGGGGAACAATTGCTGGCTGATGGCCTATACGCATATCGCGCACGACTGCGTTATTGGCGACGGGGTGAAGATAGCCAACGCCACTAACCTGGCCGGGCACGTAGAGATAGAAGACGGCGCGGTATTGAGCGGGCTGATCGGCGTACACCAGTTCGCGCGCATCGGACGCCTGGCGATGATCGGCGGGCTGTCGAGGGTGGCGGTAGACGTGCCGCCTTTTGTAATGGCCGCACCCGAAGAAGGCGGCTTCAAGATGTGCGGGCTCAACCTGGTCGGCCTGAAGAGGAGCGGTTACTCCAAGCAGAGGATGCGGGCGATAAAGGTGGCCTACGACGTCGTCTATCACTCGAAGCTGACGCTGAAGGAGGCGGTGGCGAAGCTGGAGAAGGAGGCGGCGAAGGACGAGGACGTGAAGGGTATCGTGGAGTTCCTGCGCAAGGCGGAGAGGGGTATCGTACGTTAAGCTGGTATTGGGTTGTGGGTATTGGGTATCGCGAAGCGACACGAGCCACTCCTGACCTGCGTTGCAAGTATTGAGTGGATTTTTCGTCGAGAGATAACCCAATACTCACTACTCAATACTCACTACTATGATGATGTCAACCAGAATAGGACTAATAGCAGGCAGCGGTAGGCTGCCTTTTTACTTCACACGCGCGGCGGCGCGCAAAGGGGTTCGGGTCCTGGCGGTCGGCTTCCGCGGCGAGACGAATCCTTCCCTGCAGGGGGAGGTGGACGAGCTCAAGTGGCTGCGCGTCGGCCAGCTGGGGAAGATACTCAAGCAGTTCAAGAAGTGGGGCGTGAAACGGGCCTACATGCAGGGGCAGGTAGAGCATAAGCGCATCTATTCAAACGTGCGCCCCGACCTGAAGGCGATAATGCTCCTGGCCAAGCTGCCCGAGCGCAGTGGCCGCGCGATCATGGCCGCGGTGGCGGGGGAGCTGAAGAAGGTCGGCGTGAGCCTGGGCGACTGCCGCGACTACCTGGACGATTGCCTGGTGAAGAAGGGCCTGCTGGCGGGGAAGAAGCCCGACGCGGCGCTGGAGAGCGACATCGCGCTGGGGCGCAGGCTGGCGCTCAGCTTGTCCAGGTTCCACATCGGCCAGACTGTGGTCGTCAAGAACCGGGCCGTGGTGGCGCTGGAGGCGATGGAGGGCACTGACGCCGCCATCAAGAGGGCGGCGTCGCTGGCGGGAAAGGGCATCGTCGTGGTCAAGGCGGCGGGGGCGGGGCACGATTTCCGCTTCGACTTGCCCACGGTGGGGATGCGTACCTTGCGCCTGCTGGTGAAGGTGAAGGCGTCCTGCCTGGCGCTGGAAGCGGGGAGGACGTTCATTATCGACCGCGACGAGTTTCTCGCGAAAGCCGCTAAGGCGGGATTGAGGGTAGTGGCTTTCTAGTAGTGAGTATTGGGTAGTGAGTATTGAGTGTGCTTGACCCAATACTAGCAACGCAGTACAGGAGTGGCTCGTGTCGCTACGCGATACCCATGACTCACTACTCAATACCCGTCAGATGACCTTCCCAAACAATCTGCGACTGCGCTTATCCAGCCGCTTGGGGTCCTTGATCACGAAGTAGTTGCCCGCCACGTCCTTCAGCGTGAACCCTCCCGAATCGTCCTCGAGGATGTTGTCCAGCTTCTCCTTGAGCACGAAGTCCCTGGGGCCGCGGTCGGTCTCCACTTCCCAGTATGAGACGTGCGATTCCTGGTCTAGGGCGATTATCCTCGTAATGCGCGGCATCACGTAGCGTTCGCGCGCGTCCTCCTCCAGCAGGCGGCGCGTGGCGGCGTCCAGCTTCTCGGGCCGCGCGATGGTCTGCAAGCACTTGCTGGACTTGCCCTGTATCTCAAACCACTTGCCCTCTATCTGCATCGGGTTGAGGACGGCGACGCGCACGTCTCTGGTCTTGGTGC
>CBDVCL010000111.1:0-7086 GCA_965372475.1 uncultured bacterium
GGTGCCAAAGAGGGCGCCCTGTGATATCTGGAGCGAGATACGCATCTGCACGGCGTCTTCGCCCACGGGTACCCCAAAGAAAGGGTCCTGGCGGCTTTCCCAGAGATAGACAAGGCGCAGGGCCAGGGCGAAAAGGTATATGCCGGGAATCACGGGGTCAATGCCTTTGAGCCTTTTCCAATCCATGCGATTAGTATATCATATGAGAGTGATTGGAAAAAGAGCCGTTGTTCGGTTGACAATAACATGTAGCACAAGTTGACAATCAGTTGCGAATGTATTTCCATAAGCAATGAGATTCAAGCTATTTAAGAAAGACAAGGGGAGCGGCGCGCGGCTGGGAGAACTGGTGCAGAACGGCAAGAAGGTGGCGACGCCGGTCTTTATGCCCGTGGGCACGCAAGGCACGGTAAAGGCCGCCTATCACCTCTCGCTTTCGCGCTTGCGTTTTCCCGTATTGCTGTGCAACAGCTATCATCTCTATCTTCGCCCCGGTGTGGAGCTCGTGAAAAAGGCGGGTGGCCTGCATCGTTTCATCGGCTGGGAGGGGCTGATCCTGACCGACAGCGGCGGCTTCCAGATATACAGCATGTCCGACCTGCGGGACATCAGCCGCAAGGGGGTGCGTTTTCGCTCGCATCTCGACGGCTCGGAGCACTTCATCTCGCCCGAGGATTCGATGGCCATCCAGCAGGGCCTGGGGGCCGATTTCATAATGTGCTTCGACGAGTGCATCCCTTACCCCGCGGGCAGGAAATACGCCGCGGATTCCACGCAGATGACCCTGGAATGGGCGGAAAGGTGCAAGCGCGCGCACGCGGGCGCGCGGCGTAGTGTGCTCTTTGGCATTGTGCAGGGCGGTGTCTATTCTGAGATACGCCGTGAATGCGCCGCCGCCCTGGTGAAGATGAATTTCCCCGGCTACGCCGTGGGCGGGCTGTCGGTGGGAGAGGGAAGAGAGAAGATGATGGCGATGCTGGAGGTGACGGCCCAGGAATTGCCCGAGGGGAAACCGCGATACCTTATGGGGGTGGGCAAGCCCGAAGACATATGGGAGGCCGTGGGCCGGGGCATGGACATGTTCGACTGCGTGATGCCCACGCGGCTGGGACGGTCGGGCACAGCATATACTTCCACGGGCAAGGTAGTGGTTAAGAACGCGGCATACGCCGAGGATTTCCGCCCCCTCGACAAGGAATGTGATTGCTACGCCTGCAAGAATCACACGCGCGCCTACCTGCGGCACCTGTTTAGCGCCGGTGAGATGAGCGGCATGATGCTGTTGACTTTGCATAACCTGACCTTCATGGGCAAGATGATGGCCCGCATTCGCCGCGCCATCAAGCGGGGCAGGTTTGTTGAGGAGCAGCAGGCGTTCATCGCCGAGTTCTGCGGTGGCTGAATGAGATCGTTCGTCCCCGTCCCGTCGCTATACAATATTCTTGCTCTGTGCTAATATCCCTTGCATGAATATCCGGTATCTTCTCCTTGCAACCTTACTGCCTTGCTACCTTGCAACCCCCTTGACCTACGGCGCGACTCATGATCCTCCCGTTTCCGCTCGTGCCACCGGCCTCGGCTACGCCGGCGCAACCATCCACGAGAACGGTTTCGCGTCCTATTGGAATCCTGCCATTCTGCCCCGCTTGGGGAGTTGGAACGTTGCCTTGACGCAGGCCAAGGTGGGCGGCGACACCCAGCTCTACTACGCTGGTTTTTCGTACCCCCTGCGTGATTCGCTCGCCTTTGCTTTCTCCTGGTCGAACTTGGTCATAACTGACCAAGGCAAGACCGCGATCTTGCGCGACGAGTCGGGGAGAATAATCGTCGACCCTTACACGGGCAAGCCCAAGGAAGTGATTGTCGGCTTCTATGACGAAAGCGACAACGTGGTGGGGCTTGGTCTGGGCATAGGCAAGGAACAGTTCTCGATCGGGGGGACAGTGAAACTCGTCTACAACCTGTTCTCGAGCGACAAGGCCATCGGCGTCGGTGGCGACGCGGGTGTGGCGATGCGCGTGGGAAGATTGAATCTTGGTGTCGCGGCCAAAAACATCGGCGATGTCGTTGTGGACTGGAAACACGCCAATGATGAAAGCCACAAGGCGTTACTAAGGACGGACGCCGGCCTGGAGGTCTATGAGGGGAACAAGGCGGGCGTTGATATGGTCTACACCGCCTTCGTCGGCGGCTATTTCGACCGCGACGAGGGCCGCGCTGACTATGGCTTGGAATGCGGCCTGATGAACCTGGTCTATCTACGCATGGGTACGCAAGGGGATACCTTCTGCAGCGGCCTTGGCTTCGAGTTTGAAAGGCTCATGGTCGACTACGCTTTCACCCAGAGCGAGGAGTTTTACTCGAGCCATCGGATAAGTGTTGAATTACGGGGGGAAGCGGGAGGTGGGAAACGGGAAGCGGGAACCAGTGACGAGCAAAGCGAGGCAAGCGTAGGGGAGGACCACCGCGTCCTCCCACGCGCCAAAGGCGCGGCCCAAAAGCATCAGGAAATCGAGAATGAAGCGCAGAACGTGGTTGAAGAAAGCGAGGGCGAGAATGAGTGATATCTTACGTTGCGCGGCGGTGATTGCGCTGATAACGCTGTGCGCCTGCTCTCACAAGCAGGTAGTGGAGAAACGAGACTTCCGCGTTAATTACACTCTAAAACACCGCGCTGTGGTTTCGGTGGACATAGTCCCTGCCAGCGACCAGCGACCAGCGACCAGCGACAATCCTGTTCGTCACCTCATCACCAATAAGGTCCAATCCGAAGGGATCCATCGCGAAGTGTGGGACGGTCTTGATGACAAGGGAAGTCCGGTTGAGGACGGCGAATATGTGGCGAGAATAGCCGCTCACTATCTGAAAATCAAAAAACTCGACCCTATCGGCGGGGCAGGCACCATCTTCAACCCCCGCGCCATTGCGGTTACCGATTCGGGCCATGTGAGCAACGAGCAACAGCCTGCCCGCCATAGCTCTGAAAGAGCGACGGCGGGAGCAACGAGCAACAGCCCAGATTACCACTACTACATCTGCGACACAGGGAACAGACGAATCGTCAAGCTCGACAAGCACGGAAACATCGCCCAACAGCTCGGCAGTTTCGGCATGGGGGACGCCCAGCTGGCTAATCCGGTCGATATCGCTCTGGACGCTGATTTCATCGTCTCGGTTTGTGACGCAGGTAACGAGCGGATACAGCGCTACGATCACCGCGGCATCCACCTCTCGACGATGGAGATAATGACCAAGCACGAAGGCTCTATGGAGATACCCCAGGAGTTCAAGGATCCCCAGGGCATAGCCTTCGATACCTACGGGAACTTCCTCATCAGCGATAGCGGTCATGACCGCGTCGTCTGCCTTAACGATTCGGCCTGGCTTCTTTGGGAGGCGGGGAGCTACGGCTCAGGCCCCGGCCAGCTTTCTGATCCGCGCGGCATTGCCGTGGACGAGCAGGGGAATATATACGTTGCCGACAGAGGCAACGGCCGCGTGGCTGTCTTCGAGAGCGACGGCAGGTTCGTCAGGAACATAGACTCATTTGCTTTGCCTGACGGAGAGGAACTGACGGTGGAGTTTCCTGAGAAGTTGGCGATTCTCTGTGATGGTCTGATGGCGGTGGCAGACGCAGGGCAGGACAAGGTCATCATCTGCGACTTTGAGGGCAAGGTGCTGGCGACGATTGAAGATCTGGCAGGCCCCGGCGGCCTGCACTGCAAGGACGGCTTCCTGTATGTCGCGGAATCATCTCGTCATCACATAGCCAGGTACCTGTTCGAATTCACCACCGACGAACAGGAATGGGAAATCAACATTGGTCGTTAATCCTTTACGCTATACGCTATGCGCTATACTCTATACCCAATAACGCTAGCCGCGCTGTTCGCGATGCCTTTAATTGCCTTCGCGGCGACCATTGAGGAGGGCGACTCCTCTCTCAAGGTCGAAGGCTCCAAGAACATCTCCTTCTCCTACCAGGACTACCAGGGGCAGGGAGGGGAGACGAGACGTGTGAACGGCCTGGAGCGGCGCGAGAGCATGCGCGTCAATGTTTCGGGGCAGCTCCAGAAGAAGATTAAGCTCACCGCATCGTTCCTCACCACCGACAACCCACTTTCCGAGGACCAGATATCTGCCAAGCTCGCGACAGATCACCTCGAGCTGCTTATCGGTGACATTAACGCGTCTTTCGAGGGCAGTGAATTTACCCTCTTCAACCGCCAGATCTTTGGTGCCCGCTTGAACGGAGACTATGAGAAATATGATTTCTCTTTGATCGCCTCCAAGCCCAAGGGCGAGCAGAGATACGTCAAGCTCTACGGCAACGACAGCCAGGGGCCTTTCAGCCTCAGCGAGCGCGTAGTAGAAGGCAGCGAGCGCATCAGCGTCAACAAGCAGAAGATGGCCAAGGGCCGGGACTACGAGGTAGACTACCTTATCGGCGAGATACGCTTCACCAGCAAGATAATAGAAGACACCGATCTGCTTGAGATCGAATACGAGCATCAGCCTGAAGGTAGTAGCCGCCGCCTCTACGGCGGGCGCTTCGTGCATCACCCCTGGAAAAGCTGGTCATACGGTATCACCCTGGTCGATGACCGCGACAAGAAGGACAGGATTGCCTACGACGCCTTTGGCACTAGCCCTACTGCCATATCCGTCGGCTCCTTTGATACCGCGATTCGGCCTTTCAAGGGAACGGAATTGAAGGGCGAGGTGGCGGGTTCGATATATGAACCCAATCTGTTTCATGATGTAGGGGCGCCGCTTGCTGCGCCCGAACCATCCCGCATCGAAGGCGGCGCCTACTGCGGCTCAGGCAGCACCACTATGGGCCCCTTCCGCCTCGGCGGCGGCTACAAACGTGTGGAGCCAAAGTTCACCAACCCCGGCAACCTATCCCTGCGCCAGGATATGACATCCTGGAACAGCAACGCCGCCTTCAAGCACAAGGGCCGCTTCTCATCGGCGTTCTCCTACCAGGAGGATGATTACATCAACGTGGACAGCCGCGAGAATATCACCAGTATGAAGGGAGATGCCAATCTCACGCCACGCACATATCCTCATCTCGGCTACATCTACAGCCGCCGCGATGAAAAAGATACCGCCGTTGGCTATGATAACCCCTACCAGGTCTACCGCGAAACCAGCCACCGCGCCAAAGTGTCCAAGAATTTCACCCACGTTTCACTTGCCTTATCAGGCGAGGAGACCGAAAGACGTGATTTTCCCGGTCTCGCCCCCAGGGAATACTCGCACGCTGCCAAGACGACCATCGGCCTCAAGAACATCCGCAAGTTCTCGGCTGGCGCCAGCGCGGAATTACGGCAAACAGAAGGGAAGGGAGACACCACCAACGCCTACAAGGACTGGATACAGACCTATAATATGAATGTAATGTGGAAGCCGCAGAAGAAATACCAGGTTACAGGGCGGGGCTTCTATCGCCTGGACTCACGCCAGAGCTGGCAGGCCAGCGCGGATGGCACCTATTCCGCGAAGTTCCACAAGATGTTCTCGTCTGACGGGTCTTACCGGCTTGAGTTCCTGCGCCAACTGATCGCTGGGATAGAGGAGCCGACAGTCGCCCAGAACGGGAACTTCAGCTTCAAGTTCGGCCCCTGGCGCAAAGCATCATTGGATTACCGCCCAGGCTTTCGGCTGGAGTCTTTCAAGAACCGGGAGCTGACCTATAGCCGCAGCCGCAGGGACGCTTTCCTGCTTCGCTATGCTCCAAAGACCTACTTATCCACCAGCAACGAGTACTCGCGCGATGATTTCTGGATGGTCTACACACAGGATCCGGCGTTGCCTGTCCAGCTTACGCAGACGAACCAGGTGATAGGGAGCACGTTGAATTTTACACCCAAAAGCAGGTTTAGAAGCACACTGAGCTATCGGCTAACGATGTTGGATGAAGAGAGCTTGGACTTCTATATATTACCTATCATTTCCTATGACACACGCAAGAACCGCGTGCATAATGCGTCATCTAACTTTGGTTTCGCGCTGACCAAGAAGCTGACCGGATCATTGGGGTATAACTACACGGGGACGCGACAGACCACGCCGAGCGCGGAGACGACGGATAATCCTGTTTACCCCTTTGGCACCGAGAGCTATCTTACCTCGACGAGCACTAATAACATGAAGATAGACCAGCACGGTGGCACGCTGGGGTTGGACTACAAGATGCGCCAGTGGCTAACGCTATCCTCGGGTGCCGGATACAGCCGCACGCGAGATTACCTGGCAATCGGCGCGGGCATTTCACACACCGGAAGTGTAACAGGCGGGGCTACCATGCGCACGAAGTCGGGCCTCTCCTGGACGAATAAGTACACCTTCGCTAAATCCCAGGGCCAGGTCCGCACCGAACGCCATACCGCCAATTCTTCGTTATCCTTGAAACTCTCCAAAGACGCTTCCTGGTCAACGACCAGCTCATACACCTCCCAGCGATACCCATTCCTGGCAACAACTACCATCCGGTCTAACATGAATATACGTTTCTAGTTGTTGCCAGCCCTGAGCGAGCCGCCTGGCGAGCCGAAGGGCTAGCGACGACCACTATCAGGTCGAATATGAATATACGTTTCTAATGTCTCGACATCGATGTAGGGGAGCACCACTGCGTGCTCCCCTCGGTCGAAGACCGAGCCAAAGCACCACCGCGTCCTCCCCTCCCCGAAGGGGAGTGTAGGGGAGAAGCACTGCCTGCTCCCCTCGGCCAAAGGCCGAGCCAATTTATGTCACACGCCCGTGATAGTATGTTATCAGGGGTTTAGGCGCCGCACATACACCTAATACCTTTCAATAAGTAAGCATTACATAGTAGCACTGCACAATTATTGTGCATTTATTGTTTTCCCGCTACGTAGGATCCACCTCATTCTGGAATCAGATTCTTCCCTTGATAGCCTGAAATCACCCAGCAACTGCATATTCGCGGCCGACTGCCTCAGAACAGGCTTTTGGCACAGCTCTTGCGGGGTCAGGTCTTGAACTATCATTTTCGTCTATGCAGTAGTGGCGTCCTGGAGTTTACCCGCCATAGCTGGCGCTCCGCACCATTGA
>CBDVCL010000112.1:0-7072 GCA_965372475.1 uncultured bacterium
CAGGGCCCTTCCGCTGAGTGCAGTGAAGCGCTCAGGGGAAACTCTGTCGAAGGGCCTGCCCTGAGGGAGCGCAAAACGCGAACCGAAGGGTTGCTCGTTGATAGTGCCCGAAGGGGCACACTCTAGCGACGAGCGACAGGCGACTAGCGACTACTTCACCTACCGACACCATAGTACTCAAACCCAAGCTTCCGCAACGCTTTCGCGTCATAGATGTTCCGGCAGTCCACTACCACCGGCCGCGCCATCAGGCTCTTTATCTTCCTGAAATCCAGCTCCCTGAATTCGTTCCAGTCCGTGACCAGGACCATCGCTTCCGCTCCCCTAAGGGCCCGGTACGGTCCCGTGGCCATCTTGGCCCGGCGCAGTATCTTCCCGTACGCCGGCTCGGGTCGCCAACCGGCATCCCTCCCCACCACCGGGTCAAAGACATTGACCTTCGCCCCCGCCGCTGCAAGTTTCTCGACCAGGGTCAACGCCGGGCTCTCGCGCAGGTCGTCCGTGCCCGGCTTGAATGACAAGCCAAGGATGGCCACGGTTTTGCCGCGTAACGGCCCGACCGCCCGCCGTATCTTCTCGAACACCCTCTGGCGCTGGGCCTGGTTCACTTCCCCCACTGTCTTCAGAACGCGAAAGTTATACCCCGCTTTTTTCGCCATGTGGTAAAGGGCGCTGGTATCCTTGGGAAAACAGGAGCCTCCGTAACCGATACCGGCCGAAAGAAAAGCCCCGCCGATCCTCTTGTCCAGGCCGATGCCCCGCGTCACCTCCAGGATATCGGCGCCCGTTGCTTCACAAACGTTCGCTATCTCGTTGATAAAGGAGATCTTGGTAGCGAGGAAAGCGTTGGAAGCGTACTTGATAAGTTCCGAGCTCTTGGTTCCCGTGATGAAAATAGTGGTGTTGAGGGGCTTATACAGCTCCTTCATCTTCTCGGCTGCCTCGGGGTTCTCTGTGCCGATGACGACGCGGTCCGGGCTTAGCAAGTCCAGTACGGCGGAACCTTCCCTGAGAAACTCGGGATTTGACACCACGTCGAAAGGATGTTTGCACTTGTTGCTGCGTGAAACGATACGGCTGACGATCTCACCCATGCCCACAGGCACGGTGCTCTTGTTAACGATTATCTTGTAGCCGTTCATACTGCGCCCGATCTCCGCCGCCACCTCTTTCACCTGCGAGATGTCCACCTCTCCACTGGGCCGCGAAGGAGTGCCCACGGCTATGAAGACTATCTCGGCGCGCCTCACGCCCTTGGCCACGCTGGTGTCGAACGTCAAGCGGCCTATCTTGCTGTTGCGCCGCACCAGGTCGGACAACCCGGGCTCATAGATAGGCATCCGTCCCCTGCGCAAAGCGGCTATCTTGCTGCGGTCCTTGTCAATGCAGGCCACGTCGTGCCCGAAATCCGCGAAGCACGCCCCCGTAACCAGGCCAACATATCCTGTTCCCACCACGCAGATCTTCATGCTTCCTTACCTTGCTAAGAAAAAAAAGCCAATCATCGCCCCGCCTCCTCAGCGGCCATGAACAGGCCGGCGGTCGGCAACGATCAGCGGCCCCGCTTCCATAATCTCAAGCACCTACGGTTCTCAGCGGCATCGCTACCATTCCCAACCACCCGCAGCGCTCAGCTGGCGGAAGCGATACTAGCAACGCACCACAGGATTGGCCCGTGTCGCGCTACGCGCGATACTGACCCATATATAGTCGCTACGCGACCGCAAGCTAGCGGAACGCCACGGACAAGGAAACGCTAACCATCCTTATCTTCATCTTCTCCAGAACGTCCTCCAACGCGTCGTATTCCTCCTTCGTGCGGCCCTGCCACAGCCAGTCTTCTAAGAGCACCATCTCCTTGGTCCGTTTCTCCGTGCGATAATCGCCCTTGTCCTCCTCCTCTGCCGCACTCACTGACCCCTGCATCACGCTGAGCGACAACAAAGTCTTGGGCGAACTGCGCAATTCGAGCCCCCAGAGGAAAAAAACCCCACCGCCACTGGTTGCCAATTTCTTCTCACTGGGCCATTCTAGGTATTCGTCAAATCCGTCGCCGGAAATGCCACGGTCCACCACGTTGTTATGATAGACAGGATACATGTTCAAGAAATGATACTTCGTGTAGTGCTTCTGATAACCTGCGCCGAAGTAGAACTGCAGTGGCCAACTATCCAGGAAGGCCAAAGGCCGAATGCCAGCCCCAACCACCACCGGTATGGACGTCACCTCGTTGCTCTGGAAAAGCCTGACATTTTTCGGCGCAAGCAGATCATTGCCCTGATAGTAAAGATAACGATACTTGCCCACTATACGCTTTGCCCCTATCTGCATGCTGAAGATGAAGAAATCCCAGCGTATGGCCATGCCCGTCTGCCAGCCGTTCTTGAAGTAGTCGATGTGGCCATCGTATTCGCTGTGGTAGCGGCTGGCCTTCATCGGACCAACTCCCAACTGAAGCAGCATCCTGCTCTCGGCCGAGAATTCCGCGACAACACAAATCACCAGCAAAAGAAGAAAAGCTCTTCTATACATGGGCACTTCATCCCCTTTTCCTTGTTGTACCGCTTGTTAAGGCCCACACGGCTGAACACACACCCACGACAACATTATACCATGAAGAACAGCAAGAAAAAAGCGTGCCTTTGCACGCTTTTTTTTGCCGGGCTAGGCCCGCACCCACTCAATGGCATTCGCCGATACTAGTTGATCCGCTTGTTGAGGTCCCCCGCGTCCTTGTCAAAGATATGGACTTTCTCCGTATTCACCGCGAATTCGATGTCCTGGTTCACCTCCACCTGGGTTTGCGTGCCAACATTAGCGATGAAGGGGCTCTTACCTGTGCTGCAGTACAGGTAATAGTGGGAGCCGAGCGGCTCCAGCAACTCCACCGTAGCGGTGAAAACATTGTCGGGCGTTACATTGACCGCGTAAAGCTTGTCAGTGATGTCCTCGGGACGCACCCCCATTATCACCTCTTTCCCCACGTAGGGCTTGAGCTTCTCGAAGGTGCTCTCCTCCAGGCGTATTTGGAAATGCTCCTCGTCAAAGTATACGCCGCCCTTCTTCTCAACCAGCGTGCCCTCCATGAAGTTCATCGCCGGTGTGCCGATAAAGCCGGCCACGAACTTGTTGACCGGCTTTTCGTATATCGTGATCGGGTCCGCGATCTGGTAGATCATCCCATCCTTCATCACGGCGATACGGTCGCCCATGGTCATCGCTTCCAGCTGATCGTGGGTGACATAGATTATCGTCGCCTGCAACTGAGCGTGTATCTTCTTCAACTCGTTCCGCATCGCCACGCGCAGCTTGGCGTCCAGGTTAGATAGCGGCTCATCGAAGAGGAAGACCTTGGGATTGCGGACGATGGCCCTGCCGACGGCCACGCGCTGGCATTCCCCGCCCGAGAGCGCCTTCGGCTTGCGCTTCAAGAACCCCGTTATGCCGAGCAAATTGGCCGCGTCATTGACGCGTCTCGTTATCTCGTCCTTGGGGAATTTCCTCAGCTTGAGGCTAAAGGCCATGTTCTCATAAACAGACATATGCGGATAGAGGGCGTAGCTCTGGAAGACCATAGCGATATCCCTGTCCTTGGGCTGGACATCGTTGACCACCTGGCCGTCGATGCGTATCTGGCCTGAAGTTAGGTCTTCCAGCCCGGCCACCATCCTCAAAGAAGTGGACTTGCCACACCCGGAAGGCCCGACCAAGACCATGAATTCACGGTCGCGTACCGTGAGGTTTACGTCCCTGCAGGCCACCACATCCCCATATGACTTATTTACGCTTTCCAGTACGACTTCCGCCATTTCTCACCTCACTAGATTTTTGCTGCGTAAAAAACAGTAACCCGCTCACGGAAACACGCTAGGATTCTATCAGTGCTGAATTGTCCTGTCAACCTTTTTCCTTTTTCCTTTTTCCCCTACTTCGCCCTGAGGAAGCCCTTCGATGCGCTGTCGCTTTCTCAGGGCAAACGCCGCGAGTCGAAGGGTCTCTCGTCGCTGGTGCGTCAACCGGCACAAGCGACGAGCGACCAGCAACTAGCGACAGCACTGATTTCTCTCCCTTCTTACTTCTTACTTCTTTCTTCTTTCTTCTCTTATTGATGCTTCTCATCACCTCCGCCACAAGGAACAGCGACCCCGTCACCAGGACCATCTCTTCCGCGCCCGCTTCCTTTTTGGCTCGCCGCAGCCCTGCCGCTGCCCGGGAGAACGAATGACAAGCCAAGCCGGTGCGGCGCAACGTCCGGCAGATGGATGACGGCTCCCTGCCGCGCCCTTCCCCTGCCGGCACCACGTATACCGCCTTCGCCTGCCGCGCCAGGAGGCGGGCCATGCCCGCCAGGTCCTTGTCTTTCAACAGGGCAAAGACAACCCGTTTCTTCTTATCGGGCCAGGCGCGGCCGGCAAACGCCAGGCTGGCCCTGAGAGCGGACGGATTGCAGGCGGTATCCACCACTACCAGGGGCTTCTTGCCGACGACTTCCAAGCGGCCGGGCCAGTTCGTGCGGCGCAGGCCGGTGCGGATGTCGGCCGCTCTGATGCGGAAGCCGGGGAGTTCGCGGCAGGCCGCCACCGCCAGGGCCGCATTCTCCAGTTGATGTTCCCCGGCAAGGGGAAACTCCAGGCCTTCGAGATGAGTTTCCCCCATGCGGAAGTCAAAGAGCGACCCATCCGGGCCCAGCCGTGCGGGCCTCACCGTGAAATCACGCCCAAAAAGCCGCACGGCAGCGCGCTGCCGCTTCGCCCGCGCGTCGATCACACGCGCGGCCCTCCGGCGTTGCCGCGCACAGAGCACGACCGTTCCCTTGCGGATCAGCGCCGACTTCTCCGCGGCGATCTTCCCCAGGCTTTCACCGAGAACGTCACGGTGTTCACGGCATATGCTGCAGAGCACAGTGACCATCACCCTCTGTAGAATGCTGGTGGCATCGTAGCGCCCCCCCAGCCCTACTTCCACCACGGCCACATCAACCCGCCGGCAGGCGAAATATTCGAAAGCCAAGCCGGTGGCCAGTTCGAAGAAGGTGATGTTATCCCCTCCCTCGCTTCTCTCCCTGATAAAAGGAGCGACGCGGCGATAAAAAGCAACCACCTCGCGCTTGCTTATCGGCGTGCCGTTGACGGTGATGCGTTCACGGAAATCGAAGAGATGAGGGGAGGTATACCTGCCGACACGGTAGCCGGCCGACCGCAAAATGGAGTCCAAAGCGGCAACGACCGACCCTTTGCCGTTGCTCCCTCCTACCTGGATGGCGGGGAAGCCCCGTTCCGGCCGGCCGAGGAAATCCAGCAGGGCGTCAATACGCTCCAAACCAAGCTTCCAACCAAAACGCCGCATGCGGTAGATGCGTTCGAGCACCTCGTCGTAAGTCATAGAGAGAATACTATCACAAGGGACTAGTAGTTAGTAGCTAGGAGTTAGGAGTTAGGAGTTAGGAGTTGGGAATTGGGAGTTGGGGAACGGCATGGGCAGGATAGTCTTAGGACTTAAGGCACTGGACACTGGACTCTGGACTTTGGACTTTGGACTTCGGACTAGGCCTTGCTCTTTTCGCACAACAGGCCGAGCAATAAGCCGAGCGTATCGCGCAACTCCTCCCGCGCCGTGATCACGTCAATGAAGCCGCAGTTCTGAACGAATTCGGCGCTCTGGAAGCCCTCGGGCAACTTCTGGCGAATGGTCTGCTCTATTACCCTCGGGCCGGCGAAACCGACCATGCATCCCTTCTCAGCGACTATTATATCCCCGAGGCTGGCATAGCTGGCCATGACGCCGGCGTAATCCGGGTTGGTGAGCACCGAGATATAGGGCAGGCCGGCCTTGGCCAGGCGGGCGAGGGCGCCGGAGGTCTTCGCCATCTGCATCAGGGAGATTATCCCCTCCTGCATGCGCGCGCCGCCGCTGATGGAGACGATGACCACCGAGGTTTTCTGCTCTATCCCCTTCTCGATCATCCTAGCTATCTTCTCGCCCACGACACTGCCCATCGAGCCGCCCATATAATCAAAGTGCATGGCGGCTAAGTGTACGGGGTGAAGAAATATCCCGGCCCGTCCCGTAACCACGGCGTCTTTCTCCCCAGAACTCTCGCTATACCGCTTCTGCCTGGCGAGATAGGATATCGTGTCCACAAATTCCAGCGGATCGGACGGGGCCATGTCCGCGTCGTATTCCTTGAAGCTGTTCGGATCCACCAACTGCTTGATCCTTTCACGCGCCGGCAAGGGATAGTAATAGCCGCACTCCCGGCAGACCATTTGGTTCTCCTCGAGGGACTTACTGACGATCACCTTCGAGCAGCCCTTGCACTTGGTGAAGCCGCCCGGAGGGATGTCCGCTTTCTTTTCCTTCGCCGTGGAAACAACGGCTTCTTTCTGTCTCTTGTACCAGGGCATCTTCATTGGAACTGGGTATTATACCTCAACCAGGCCATACATTCAAGGTTGTTGCTCGTTGCTAGTCGCTCGCCCTTTGATACACACGAGCGACCAGCGACAGCCCTGTGATCACGACTTGCTGTGCACCGCCTCAGCCATGCGCTTCGCCAGGCCGCCGAAAGCACGGTAGAGTTTAGGCCCCCGGCCATTTTGCTCCACCGTCGACGTAAGCGCGCTGCCGACGATAACGCCATCAGCTATCGCGGCGACGCGCCGCGCGTGGCGCGGCGTGGAGATGCCGAAACCCACGGCCACGGGCAGTTTGCCCATGCGCCGCAGCTCAGCTACCTGCCCTTTCAAGCCCGAGGCGAGGTCACGCCGCCTGCCCGTGACGCCGGTAAGGGAGACGCAGTAGACGAACCCCTGTGCCCGGGTGATGATCTTGCGCTTGCGCGCCAGGGGAGTCGTCGGCGCCACGAACTGCACCAGGTCCACCCCCGTGCCTTTCAGCGCACGCCGCAGTTCGCCGCTCTCTTCCAAGGGCAGGTCGGGGACGACCACGCCAGCGAGCATGCCGCCGCGGCAGGCCTTGCCGAGACGCGCCAGGCCATAGGTGTGGACGCTGTTGTAGTAGGTGAAGAGCACGATGGGAATACCGAGTTCCCTCTTCGCCCGCGCCGCCACGC
>CBDVCL010000113.1:0-7038 GCA_965372475.1 uncultured bacterium
TTCATTTGCCGGGGTGAATTTCATCTACAGGATAGACAAGCGGAGCGGCGAGGTGGGCCGGGTCAGGGTCGGGGACTACGCGGACCTGGCCGGCATCGCCACCGATGAGCAGGACAATATCTACGTCGTCGACGCCGCCAAGAAACGGGTCATCGCCATGCGTGAGGACGGCAGGATCCTGCGTGTCTTCGGTTCGAGCGAGGGAAAGGGGAGACTGGATAAGCCGGGCCATCTCACCTATCATCACGGCTACCTCTATGTCTTGAACGGGGGGATGGGGAGGGTCAACAAGTATAGCACCGACGGCGAATACGAGGACAGCTGGAAGCAGTTCTGGAAGCACGGCCCCGTGGTGAACATCGCCGCGGACGAGAAGGGGCGGCTTTGCGTCAACGACCATAAGGGCAGCAAGATATGGATATTCACCTCCAAGGGCAGGCTGCTCGGCGCCTGCAGCGAGGAGACCACGGGGGCTTTCCCTATCTACATGCCGGGCGGCATCACCGATGGAAAGGATGGCTACATATATATATGCAGCAATAAGATCGGTAAATTCGAGCTGCTGGATTAGAGTCCCGTATGCGCATCCCTTACAAGGTGATTAGAGTCCTGCTCTTCTCTCTTGGCTCCCTGTTGGTGATCTGGGGGCAGAAGAGCATCCTGGGGCATGCGACCCTCCTCGGCCTGGCACTGTCCGTGTTCGGTGTCACCCTCGTGGTGGTGACCCTGCGGTTGCCGGGCAAGGGAAGCCTGAGCATAAAGCCGTTGATCAAGGCTGGCCTGAAGAAGTCCCTTCAGCGCTGGATGAAAGGCGCCGCTGCGGCCTGCGGGGAAGCCGGCGAGCGTCTCACCTCTCTGCCGGCTCCTGCCGTGATTCGATTGGCGCTCTTGCTCACCGGCATGGTGATAATCCACTTCACGCATGGCCATTTCGGCAACTATTTGAGCGGCAGGCAGGACCTTATCGGCAAAGCGCTCGGTGTGCTGTGCATAGCGGCCGCGGCCCGGCCGCCGCGGCTGGGCTGGCGCTGGCGGGAAGAGGCGGGCGCGGTCGGCGCCTTTTCCCGGTGGCGGACGCCGGCTTTGCTGGCCGCAGTCTTCCTCATCGGCGCCAGCCAGTGGTACTACCTGCACGGTTCGGCCGCTTTTGGGCTGAAGGTGACGGTCGTGGCCATAGGCGCCCTGCTGATAGGTTTCCGGGATATGCCAGGGACGCGCCTGGCGCGGGGGCCGGCGCAGTTGAGACCGGGGCGCCGGCACCTTGCCGGCCTGGGCGTGATCCTGCTTGCCGGCGGCCTCTTTTCCTATCATTGCCGGCAAGGCGAACTCTCCGCGGCGGCCTGGGCGCTGCTCTTGTTGTTTGTGGCCGTGTTGCTGTGGGGAGAACCCCTGGCCGGGGAAAGACGACGGCAGGCGGGCGGGCTGGGCCGCGGCGATTTCCTGGCTCTGGCCGGGGTTCTGGCGGTGATGGTCTTCTTCCGCACCTATCAGTTGGGCAGCATGCCGGCAGGGTTGCTTTGGGACGAGGGCTTGCATGCCGGCTGGTCGCTGGCCATAGCGGACGGCTACAAGTATCCGTTCTTTTTCTCCTCGGTGACCTATGCCGGTCCGATGATCTACAATCATTTCATGGCCGTGATGATCAAGATGCTCGGGTTTGGCCAGGCCGCCTTCCGTTCGCCCACGGTTGTCTTCAGCCTGCTCCTTGCCCCATACACCTATCTCCTGGCGCGGGAGCTGTTCGGCCGGCGCACGGCGGTGATCTCCTCGCTGTTCTTCGCCTTCTCCTTTTGGCCGGTCTTTTTCAGCCGCATCGGTTTCCACTGGATATTCCCGGCTCTTCTCTTCGTGGCCGGCCTTTATCATTTCCTCCTCGGCCTGGACCGCGGGCGCAACGGGGAGTTCCTGCTTGCCGGCGTCTACTTCGGTTTTTCCATCTATTTCTATGATACCGCCGTGGTGATACCGCTGGTCATCTTCTCTTACCTTTTCTACCTCGGCTGGCGTGACCGCGGGCTCTTGCGGCGGCGCTGGGCCGGGCTGGTGAGCATGGCCGGCGGCGCTTTCGCCGTCGCCCTGCCCGTGCTCTTCTTCTTCGTTTTCCGGCTGGGACGGTTAACCGACGTGGTCAACCAGGCGATGATAAGCCGCACCGACCATCCCTGGGCCTACTTCATGAACAACCTGATCATCTACCCGATGGCCCTCTTCCACCGCACTTCGCGCACTCATCTCAGCCTGCCGGAGGAGCCGCTGCTGGACCCTGTTTCGGTGGCGTTGCTGGCTGTGGGGATGGTGGTCGTCCTGCTTAACTGGCGCCGGGAGAAGATGTTCCTGCTGGCCGCCTGGTTGTGCTGTGGTTTTCTGCCTGGCGTGCTCTCCTCCGCCGGGGAGATGCCACAGACGCCGCGTATCACCTTTCTCATGCCGCCGGTGTGTCTGCTCATCGGCCTGGTCGTCGCCGAGGGCTATCGCTTGCTGCGTGGCGCCCTAAGGTCCGTGCTTGCCCGGGGCGTGCTGTTCCTGCTGCTGGCCGCGATGCTGGCCGGGGTGGGCCTGAAGAACTACAACATGTATTTCGTCCGCTATGCCAACAACGCCTGGTGCTGGAACTCGTATCGCCTTGCCGATAGCATGGCCGGCCGCTTCATGCGCCGTCTGGCCCTGGCGGAGACGGAGGCCAACCGGCGGCCGGGAGGCGACGACCGCACCGTGGCGCACATATCCGGTTTCTGGTGGCACCATGCGCACACCTTCTCCGTCTTCAGATACCGTTTGCACGACGTCGAGCTGCCGATGGGGGGTGCCGGCTCGATGCTTCGTGCGGGCCAGGCTGATCAGACGGCGGTGATGGTGGTCGAGCCGGTCTACCGCGAGCTGGGCGATTGGCTGCGCGAGTTCTATCCCGGCCTTGAATACCATCAACTGGCCAACCCCGCGCCGGGCAGGCTGTGGCTGCCGCGGGAGAGATACAACAACGACCTGCTCGCCATCGCTTACGTGGTGCGGGGAAAGGACTTCACCGCGCCGCGCGGACTGGAGATGACCGTGTATAGCCAGGCCGGGCTTCAGGGGGCGGGGCGGCAGCAACTGGTGCGGGACGTAAACTTCAGAGGGGGGCCAGGGCAGGGGAGCGTGCGATGGCGGGGGAGTTTCCTCGCCCGCCAGGCGGGGAGATGTGTTTTTAGCGTCCATTGCAACGGGGACTACAGCCTGCGGCTGGATGGCCGGGAAGTGCCGGGCGTGCGGGGGCGGCGCAACACGGCGGAGCACACGCTTTACCTGGCACAGGGGTTCCATCGGCTTGATGTCAGCATGCTGAGCGGCCGGGTCTTGCGCCTCGCATCTCGCTGCGGGGAAAGCCAGGGCGCCTGGTGGTCGTTGAGCGCCGGCGATTTCTTCCGCGGTGACAGATCGCAGGGCCTGCTTGCCAGGTTCTTCGCCTGCGGCAGCGGCTTCGCCGGCGAGCCGGCACACCAGCGTCTTTATCCCCTACTCTTGTCACGCTGGTATATCCACGATTATGTCGGAGAGGTGACTTACCCCTTCGAAGTTGAATGGAGCGGCAAAGTGCTCGTGCCCGCGGACGGGGAGTATGAGTTTGAGGTGTCGCTGGACGACCCCTGCGCCGTCTATGTGGATGGCGTCAAGGTTTTTGCCGGGGCGAAGGGAGAGAAGTCGTACGGAAAGAAGGTCTTCCTGGGGAAAGGGGCGCACGCCATTCGCGTCAGGGACGAGGCGACGATGGTAGGGTCGACGGTCATCCTCTACTGGTCGCGCGGCGGCGGCGAGAGGCAGGTGATACCACACCACCGCCTGCGGCCGCGCTTTTGAGATTCATTTTGGCGCCGGATTCAGGTAATATAGCGGGGGGCATTGTGACTCGGAGAGATTCGAGGTGATCGGTTTGGCAGAAGTTCTGCGCAAGCGGTTGAAGTTGAAGGCGGAGTTCATTTGTATTGCGAATCGTCAATAGGATACTGTAGTTGCTGGTCGCTAGTCGCTGGTCGCTCGTGTATCGGTGGCCAATGACGAGCAACTAGCAACGAGCAACAGCTTAATGTCCCTAACAGAACGATTAAAGACCTACATAGAGTTCACTCGCCCGTTTACACTACTGCCTCCACTACTGGGCATGGTCTCGGGCTCGATCACCGCATTCGGTAAGTATCGCCACCTGGGCCGCCCTTTGGAAGAGCCGGGGCGGATGCAGTTGGCTGCCGCCTGGGCGGATGCGTTGCGGGGCTGGTCACCGGAATGGGGGACGGCGCTGGTGGCCGTGGCTTTTATCCTCGTAGGGGCGGTGATGGCGTCGGCTCTCAACGCCGCTTCAAACGTGCTTAACCAGTGGGCCGACCTTGACATCGACCGCCGCAACAAGCCGGAACGCCCACTGCCCTCGGCAAGGATCTCAAAGCGCGAGTTCGTTGTGATATGCGTAGTCTTGTACCTGCTGGCGCTTGCCCTGGCCTTCTTCATCAGTTGGCAGTGTTTCGTTATCGTCTGCGTCGCGGCCGCTTTGACTTACGTCTATTCTATGCCGCCACTGCGTACCAAGCGCTGGGGCGAGTGGGCCAACCTGACCATCGCCCTGCCGCGGGGATGCCTGCTGAAAGTGGCGGGGTGGTCGTGCGTGGCCACGGTCTGGGACGTAGAGCCGTGGTTCATAGGCGGTATCTTCATGTTTTTCCTGCTTGGGGCGGCGACGACAAAGGACTACTCGGACATGCCGGGGGATAAAGCGGGAGGAATTAACTCTCTGCCTATAAAGTATGGTGTGCGGCGCTCCGCCTATATGATCAGCCCCTCTTTCACACTGCCCTGGCTGTTGATGCCCATCGGTGTGGCCGGCGGTATCCTCTCCGGAAACGCTTTGATGCTGAACTGTTTGAGTGCTATACTCTTCGTCTGGGGGGTGTATACGACCTATCTCATCCTGCGCGACCCGGAAAGCCTGGCAAGGACGGAAAACCATCCCTCCTGGACGCATATGTACTTAATGATGATGTGTGCGCAGATCGGGTTTGCGGTGGCGTATCTCGTGTAGCTTTTGGGGACGCGGGACGTGGGAAGCGTGGAAGTGGGATATGACAGGAAGCAGAAGTGGCTTGGTCCGGCTTCCCGCCTCCCGCTTCCCGCATCCGGGAGTTAAGCCATGAAAATATTCCTCACAGGCGCAACTGGATTCTTGGGCGGCAGATTAGCCGAAAAACTCCGTGCGGAGAACTTCGCCGTCAAGGCCCTGGTGCGCCCCGGAAACGAAGACGCCTTTCCCGAGGAGCTGGGCTTGGAGCTGGTCGAGGGCGACCTGCGTGACGAGTCATCTGTGTATGACGGCATGGAAGGCTGTGAGGGGGTCGTGCACGCCGCGGCGCTGGTCAGTTCCTGGGAGAAAGACCTGGGCCTCTTCCAGAGCGTAAACGTCGAGGGCACTCGCAAGCTGTTCGAGATCAGCCAGCGGCGGCACGTAAAGCTGGTGATATACACCTCTTCCTTCATGGCCCTGGGCCCGAGCAACGGCAGGGCCGTGTCCGAGTCGCACAAACCTGAGCAGCGGCATTTTCACAACGAGTATGAGAGAAGCAAGACGGAGGCGCTTGAGATAGCGCGTTCTTTTCAGACGCAGGACCTGCCGCTGATAATCCTCCTGCCGGGCATGATCTACGGTCCCGGCGCGGTCACTGCCGGCAACTACGTGGTACGGATGATACTCGATTACCTCAAGGGGGCCTTGCCGGGAATGCCGGGCGATGGCAAGAGCGTGTGGTCCTACAGCTACATCGATGATGTCGTGGATGGGCACCTGCACGCCATCCGCAGGGGCAGGCCCGGTGAGGATTATATCCTTGGCGGAGACAATCGCAGTATGGCGGATTTCTTTCGCGCCTTGAGCGAAGTCAGCGGCAGTAAACCGCTCGCACGCAAGGTGCCGCTTGGTGTGCTCAAAGGATACGCCTGGGTGCAGGACGTGATGGCCGATTTCTTCGGGCGGCGGCCGAAACTTACCGCGGGCGAGATAGAGATATTCAAGCACGACTGGGCGTACAACAGCGAGAAGGCGATCCGCCGCCTCGGCTATTCGCCCTTGCCTTTGGAGGAAGGCCTGAAGCGGACGCTTGAGTGGATTGAGGAGGCGGGGATATCGTGACGGCAGTTGCTAGTCGCTGGTCGCTCGTCGCTCGTGTATCGGTGGCCAATGACGAGCAACTAGCAATGAGCAACCCTTCGACTCGCTTCGCTCGCTCAGGGCGGGAAGGGTCCTGAGGGGACTCGAAGGACGAGCAACAACGAAGAATGCAATGAACATCCGCATACCTTTTTGGTTACTACTACTACTCGCCGTAATAATCACCAGCACACTGGGCTTATTCCTGCCCGGCAAGTTCATGCTGCCGCTGCTGCAATTCATCCCGGCCTATCTGATGCTCGTCTATTTCTCCCGCCGCGGCCGGCTGGGGCGCGGCATCACCTGGCTTCTCGTCTGGGCGCTGATGCTCAACCTGGTGATGATAGGCCTCTTATTGCTTTGCCCCGCCCAGAGCGGCAAGATATACCTGGCGAAGGACTTCATGGGGCAGATACAACAATGGGTCAAGGACGGCACGGGCCTGGAGGGCACGAGTTCCCTCTTCATACCGCACCACCTCAAACAGCTTGGCATCTTCGGTGCCCTCTCGCTTGTAAGCGCGGGGGCGGCGTCCCTGTTTCTCGGCGTGGTCCAACTGGACTACATGAATTACTACGTGGCTGTTCTCGTGGCGAAGTCGGGCCAGCCGTTCAAGGCGCTGTTCTTTGGCTGGCACATCTGGTCAATATGCCGCGTCATCGGCTATATCATCATCTGCTCGGTGCTGGCTCAGCCGCTTCTGGGAAGGCTCTTTCGCTACCGCCTCCAATTGGGGCTGTGGTTCTACCTGGCAGTGGGGCTGGGCTTCGTCTTTCTTGATATATTCCTCAAGGTCTTTCTCAACCCCGCCTGGCGCCGGGCAATAAGCAGTATGTTCGCGTCCTAATCAGCGCCGGGCGCTAAGCCCCCGG
>CBDVCL010000114.1:0-6954 GCA_965372475.1 uncultured bacterium
TCGCTCAGCGCAGGCGAGCCGTCTAAGATAAGGGCGAGTCGAAGGGTTGCTCGTTCCTCGCCCTTTGATTGCCCTCCGGGTCCTTTTCGCCCTGAGCGAGCGTAGCGAGTCGAAGGGTTGCTCGGGTTTGCGCAGGTCTACACGAGTGACAAGCGACGAGCGACGGGCGACGAGCGACGGGCGACGAGCGACAGGGTGGAACTTACTAAGAGCAAAGAGATACAGGTCGAATCCCATGGAAGATAAGGTCAAGGAGAAGATCACTACCGTCAACGTCGAAGATGAGATGCGCGATTCCTACATGCTCTACGCGATGAGCGTGATAAAGGCGCGCGCTTTACCTGACGTGCGCGATGGCCTCAAGCCTGTTCAGCGGCGTATCCTCATGGGTATGCACGACCTGAATCTTTACTACGGCAATCCCTATCGTAAATCAGCCAAGATAACCGGTGATGTTTCCGGCAACTACCATCCGCACGGTTCCCAGGTGATCTATCCTTCGCTGGTGCGCATGGCCCAGGATTTTGCTAACCGCTACCCGCTCGTGGACGGTCAGGGAAATTTCGGCTCCGTCGACGGCGACCCTCCCGCGGCGGAACGATATACCGAGGCGCGCATGGCCCTTATTGCCGGCGAGATGCTGCGGGATATTAAGAGCAATACCGTGGACTTCGTTGATAACTACGATGGGTCACGCCAGGAGCCCGTGGTCATGCCGGCCGCGATGCCAAACCTGCTGGTAAATGGCGCCGCCGGCATAGCCGTGGGCATGGCCACCAGCATCCCGCCGCACAACCTGGGTGAGATAATCGACGGTCTGGTGATGCTGATAGGGAACCCGAACTGTAGCGTGGACGACCTTTGCGGCGTCGTCAAGGGACCTGATTTTCCCACGGGGGCTTATTGCTCCAGCCCGGAGGTGATAAGGGCGTGCTACAAGAGCGGGCGGGGCAGTATCATCATGAAGGCGCGGCTTGGCGTGGAGGAGATGAAGGGCGGCCGGGAGAGAATAGTGGTGACGGAATTACCTTACGGCGTAAACAAGAGCAGCTTGGTGGAGCATGTGGCCCACCTGGTGAAGGAAAAACGCCTCGAGGGCATCAGCGACTTGCGCGACGAGTCGGACAAGGAAGGCCTGCGCGTGGTGATGGAGCTGCGCAAGGGAGAGAACGCGCAGGTGGTGATCAACAACCTCTACCGTCGTACGCAGTTGCGCACCAGCTTCACCGTTATCCTCCTTGCCCTGGCTAACAACCGGCCGCGCGTGATGGACCTGAAGGAGATACTTCACCACTACGTCAACCACCGCTTCGAGGTGTTTACGCGCCGTACCCGGTTTGAGCTGGAGCAGGCGGAGAGAAGGGCTCACATCCTGGAGGGTTACAAGATAGCGTTGAAAAACCTGGACACCGTAGTACGGCTGATCCGCCGCTCTAGGAACAGGGCGGAGGCCATGGAGAAGCTGGCCAAGCGTTTCAAGCTCTCGCAGGAACAGGCTCAGGCGATCGTGGACATGCGCCTGCACCAGTTGACGACGATGGAGGTGGAAGCCCTGGAGCGGGAGTATCTGGAGCTGATAAAGAAGATCGAACGGCTGCGTTCCCTGTTGGCCAGCCGTGGCCGGATGATGGACCTGATAAGACAGGACCTTCTGCGCATAAAGGAGAAATACGCTGACCCGCGCCGCACGGTCGTCGTGGAGAAGGAAGAGGAGGTATCGACGCGGGACCTGATCGCCGACGAGGTGCAGGTCGTCTCCGTTTCGCACCAGGGATTTATAAAGAGGACCCCGCTCACCGTCTATCGCCGCCAGAAGCGGGGCGGCCGCGGCAGCGGCACCGGCGAAAGCGGCAGGGAGGATTTTATCGAGCATCTCTTCCTTGCCAGTACGCACAGCTATATGCTCGTCTTCAGCGATCAGGGCAAAGTCTACTGGGTCAAGGTCTATGAATTGCCCGAGGGCGGGCGTTACACGCGCGGCAAGGCGATCATCAATTTGATAAACATCGGCGCGGAGGAGAGGATCACGGCAGTGGTGCCTGTACGCGACCTTAACGACGGGGCGAGCTTCCTGCTCATGGGCACCGAGAAGGGATACGTCAAGCGTTGCGTTGTCTCCGATTTCAGTAACCCGCGCCGTAACGGCATCATTGCCATAAACCTGGAGAAGGGCGACAAGCTTATCAGGGTGAGGCATACCTCCGGTGTAGAGGAGGTGGTCATCGCTACCGCCGCGGGCAAGTCTATCCGCTTCGTGCAGAAGGAAGTGCGCTGCATGGGCCGGTCGGGACGGGGCGTACGCGGCATACAGCTAGCGGACGAGGACAAGGTGGTCAGCCTGGCCCTGGTAACGAAGAAGGGATCCGCCCTGATCACTATCTGTGAACGCGGCTACGGCAAGCGCACCGCCTTTAAGAGCTATCGGCGCCAAAGCCGCGGCGGCAAGGGCATAGCTAACGTGATGGTCAGCGAGCGCAACGGCAAAGTGGTCTCTGCTTTGGCCATCGAGGATAACGACGAGCTGATAATCATGGCGCAATCCGGCACTAGCATCCGCGAGGCGGCCAAGGAGGTGAAGCTATCCGGTCGGGGCACCCAGGGGGTGCGGCTGATAAAGCTTAAGCCGGATGATAAGGTGGTCGCCGTGGCCAAGGTGGTGCGGCATGGGGACGAAAAGTTAGAAGTTGAAAGTTGAAGGCATAGGGTTTAGAGTCTAGGGTGCGTGATCGATGGTCTTGCATATCTTAAAGAGGCATCGTCTCTATAATTAGTTCCTTGTTGGAGACGATACTGACCGATTATCTTGGCCCTGCGGGGCAGGTTGGAGGCGTTGAGATGAGAATGCGAGCGAAACTAACATTGGCTCTCCTCTTTCTCGCCGCCTTGCCCATTGTCATCGTCTTGACTATAAACGTGCGCGATGTGCTGCGGTTCGAGGAGGGGATAAGGCTCCAGATAGAGCGTGAACTGGAGGAGCGCAACCGGATGCTCAGGTCCTATGGCCAGGCCAACCAGCGCCTGGCGGGAAAGACGGCCTTCAACTTCAATAAGCGTTTCGCGGAGATGGATAGGGAACTGCGCCGGGTTGGCGGCAAGAAGGACATCATCGGTACGATGAAGATCAATGCCCAGGATGGGCTGCTGAAGAAGTTCGTCAAGACAAACAGGGAAGTGACCGGGCTGGAGGTGCTGAGTGAAAAGGGTACCGTGATCAACCTCCATCCCCTCGACAAGAAACGCATCAAGGCCAGGGACAACCTGGCCAACACGCCCGGTTTCCAGAGGCTTTTCGAGAACGAATGGAAGAGGAGCATAGGCGAGGTCCGCCAGACAGATGCCGGTTCGGAAGTGAGCCTCTTGGTGGGCATGACCAGGAAGGGCAAGCGCTTCGCCTTGCGGGCCAATATCGACCTGCGGGCTTTCATCGGCAAGGTCAAGCCCGAGCCGCAGGGTGACGTCTTCCTCGTCAACAACGAGAAATTCTATATCGCCCACCAGGACAAGAAGCAGATCTTCAAGCGTTTCAATCCTGACGACCTGCCCTATCTCAATGACGTGATGACCGACCTGGAAGCGAAGCGGGCAGGTTACCGCGTCACTTACTACCAGGGGCGCGCATGCGTCATATCTTACGCGCCCTTGAAGGTCGGCGGCTGGGGAGTGGGAATACTCGTGTCGCCGGGGGATGCTCTCGCGCTGGCTCAGCCCGCGCACCTGTATAGCCATTTTCTCTCCCGCCCGGCGCTTTTTATTCCTGCTTTGCTGTTGCTGGTGATAATGGTGAGTACGCCGCTGGTGGCCCTGTGGGGCGCACGGACCTACCAGGAGCTTGGCCGGCGCCTCAAGCAGGCCCGGGCCGGCAAGGGTGACATCGGCGAGGAGGCGGAGGGCGAGCTGGGCGAGCTCTTGGGAGACATCCAGGGCTTGTTGACCTCTACTCGCCAGGGGATGGAACGGGACCTCGCGGGTATGGCAACGGGCGGGGATGGGACGTCCGTTGCGGGGGTGGATGCCGAGCTCCAGAAGGAGCTGGAGAACCACAGGGAGAGACTGGAGGAGAAGCTGAAGGAGCTGGATGCCCTGCGCGTGGTCTCCGAGACCTTGCGCCAGGACAAGAGAAAGTCGGAGGAGAAAGTCGTCGGCCTGGAGGGAGAGCTGGAGAAATTGAGGCAGGTAGAGGGGGCGACGGCGGGTGGAGCGGCCAAGCTCAAGGACAGTGCCGTGATTGAGATAATGAGCGAGATGGACTCCGTCGTCTCCGAGCTGAGGGAATTCATCAGTAATTCGCTGGGCGCGGATGACCTGACGCCGGAACAGCGAAGCCAGGCCTTGAGCGGCCTCGTGGGAAAGAGCGCCGGCTTGGAGAAACTGGTGAGCGAGGTACAGGAGTATTATTCGCTGGATGCGGCTGGGGCGCGTGTGGTCGTCGATCTTAACGAGGTGCTCGAGGGAGTGATCCTCGACGTCGGCGCCCAGGCCGAGGCCAAGGGCGTGAATGCGGAGCAGGAGCTCAGCGAGGAAAGGCTTGAGGTGATGGCGAACCGCGGGCAGTTGGCCCATGCCCTGCGCTTGTTGGCGGAGGCCGGGGTGAAGGTGTCACCAGCGTCGAGCACCATAGCATTTGCCAGCGCAAGGGAAGGGGATTCGGCCCTGCTCAGGGTGCGTTTTTCCGGGGTGGAGGTCCCCGCGGGAAAGGAACGGGAAACGCTGTTTCGTGACTACCAGGGCCGCGAGAGCGCTTTTGCCGGCAGCGGCCTGATGCTGCCGACCGCGATGATGATCATCGAGACGCACGGCGGAGATATCGCGCTGGCTGGCGAGCCGGGCGCCGGCACAGAGTTCAAGATCAGTCTGCCATTGAGCGGCGCGGCGGCAGCCGCGGGGGAAGAGAAGGGGGACGCGGCGCTTGCCGGAGCCGAGGGAGCGGTAGGGATCGCTATCCCCGGCATGGACGAGATCGCCAAGGAACTGGGTGGCGGGGCGGAGGGTGTAAGCCCGGCCGCGGCGCTGGAGATCGGCGAGACGGTGACGCCGACGGACCAGGTGGAGGTGCTGGATATCAACCCCCCCGTGCCGGAGGCCGTG
The DNA here is from genome assembly GCA_965372475.1 of uncultured bacterium. Lineage (GTDB taxonomy): Bacteria > Oederibacteriota > JAUXIB01 > JAUXIB01 > JAUXIB01 > CBDVCL01. The sequence continues at coordinate 5,086 of CBDVCL010000114.1, forward strand.
GCAGAGAGCGGTGCGGCATCGGTCGGCTTGCAGCCAACGGCGTTACCCATAGTGGATGAGGGCGAAACGGGGTCGCCGGCGGTGGACCTGGATGCCCTGAGCGCCGCGCCGCCTCCGGCTGTTGACCTGGCGGCAAGTGCGGCTGAAGGGGAGCAGGACGCCGGGCCCGTTGGGGAAGAGATCTCTTTGGATTCCGGCGATGACCTGGGGGCGGCGATAGCCGAGGCGGCGGGAGCGATCGGTGCGACACCCGGGGAGCAGGAACCTTCTGCCGAGCCTGGTTTTGATCCCTCTGCTTTCGAGAGCGCGATGGAAGCGGCCGCGCCGGGGGAAACGGGGGGCGTTGCCGACGCGGCTGAGACGGTAACAAGCGCGGCGGGTGCTGCTGCGCCGGGCGAAGAGACGGATGGCGGCGCGGCTTTTGACCCTTCTGCTTTTGAGGCGGCTTCAGGTGTGGACCAGGGCGCGGCGCCGCCCGAGGCCGGTATGGTTGGGGCGGACACCCCGGGAACGGGTGAAGCCGTTTTCGACCCTACGATGTTCGAGACTCCTGCCGCCAGTGCTTCGGCGGAAGCGGCTGCTGAAGCGGCGCCGGCAGAGGGGAAGAGCGACGACCTGGATTTCTCCGATTTCAAGTAGTCCTACCGCTTTTCCCACTTCCCGCTTCCCACTTCCCACTTCATACTTCTTACTTCTTCTCATCCCCCCACAGCTTCTTCCCTCCGCCGATAGACCTACGCCAGGCGTCGCGCCAGCGGTGCACTTCTACCGTGCCTATGGGCGGCATGTTCTGCCTCTTCTGCTTGGGGGCAAGCGCGGCGAAAGGCGCGTGGGGTTCCTTCTGGTACCAGTAGGCCACAGTGCACAGGTCCAGCGCCAGGCAGTTTCCGTGGCCGTGCTCTATCGAGGCGAACAGCGACTTCTTGAAGTGGACGGGGTCCTCAATGAAGAAACGGTAGCAGTGCGTGCGCCCCAGCCAGCCAAGGTTGTTGTTGACGCGCGCGTAGCCGAAATAGGGGTGCTGGTATATCTCTTTCGGGCACCAGCAGGAGTTGAAGAAGTCCTCCGTGCCCGTGCCGTGCATTGAGCCGGGCCACCTCTCGCCGTCCACCAGCCAGAGGTCGTCGCCCTCGCCGTACCACATCGGGCCCGGGTTATCTACATAGTAGTTGATGCCGACAAAATGGCCCCGTCCCTTGATATCGGCGAAGAGGTAGTTGCCCTTGCCATCGGTGTTCTTGATCTCGGCGCCGCCCAGCGCGCCCCATTCGTTCTCGCCCTGGGGGGCGGCTTCGGTCAACTCGCGCCGCCACTGGGCGTGAAAACGGCCCGAGCTGGCGGGCATGCTCTTGTGCTCTTCGTAGTCTATGTAGTAATAGAAGACGTTTATCGGCTTGTCGGATTGGTTCTCCACCGTTATCCTGGCGCCTCGGCCGAAAGGCATGGGGAAGTAGCAGTTGAGCCCTTTGCCTTCCGAGGGGGCGGCACAGAGGGGCAGGGATATGAAGTTGTAGTTCTCTCCCCATCCCTGGCCGAAGAAATCCCCGAGTGGCGATTCCACGCTGGGCTTCTTCTCACCGTCCCAGTACATGCGAAGTATGGCGTTGCGCCTCAGCATAGGGTCGGCACAGCCGAGCGTGAACCAGATATGCCGTATCACCCCCGCGCCCTTGATGTCGCAAAGCGTCGCCGTCTTGCCCGCGGGGATGGTGACGTTGTCCTTGTTACCGCCGCTGCGATCATAGCTGGAGATGCGCTTCGTCTTGCGGTCGCGTATCAGGTAGATGCCTTCTAGTGGACTGGTCATTTGTTCCTCCGAGTTCAGTGTGTATTCTGACGGAGTTTAGGTTAGTGCAAGCGGTATTGTAT
>CBDVCL010000115.1:0-6932 GCA_965372475.1 uncultured bacterium
CTGCGGTATGGCGCGGTCGACCTCGGCGATCAGCTCCTCTACCTTGGACAGGAACTTCGCATGGGTGGTGACGATGATGCTGTTGCTGCGCTGATCTGTCTGTACTATCACCACGCCGGCGTTTACCAGGTGCGGGTTGATCAGCGCCTCCATCTCGGTGGGCGAAACGTAGTTGAGCCGGTAATAGCGAGTGATCAGCTTCGAGCCGGCACCTTCCTCCTCGTCGATGTATCCGAGACGCTTGAGCATCGCCCGGATCTCATCGATGTCCTCCCGCACGCCCTTGACGATAAGCCGGCTCTTCGGCTTATCGGTGACGATCCTGGCGACATTAGTGCGGGAGAGAAAGGGTTTGATAGCGCCAACCACGGTTTCGAGGTCATAGCCTTCCACATCTATCATCTGTATCTGCTGGATCATCTTCTTCTTGGCCGCGGCCCGCCGCGCCTCCGGCCCGATCCAGAGCATATTCCCCTGCACTTCGTAGGTGAAGGCGGTAGCAGCAAGGATCTTGGACAGCGCCTCCCAGAGGGGGACGTCATTGAGCACCTGCGTGACATCACCATTCACGGTAGTGTCGACGAGGACGTCAAAGCCGGCCTCACGGCCCAGGGTCTTGACCACTCCCGCCAGGTCCGCCCGCTGCAGGTCCATACTGACCTTGTAGTTCAGGTTGCCCCCCGCCGGTTCCTCCGGGCGCTGCGGCCCCGGCTTCTCCACCGAGATGACCAGCTGGTTCAGGCCGCGTCGTACCGAGTATTTGATACCGTCCTTGAGCTCGAGGGAGATACGGCTCACTTTTATCGGCTGGCTCTGTACCATGCGCGCCACGAGACGAGTCGCCCCCTCACCCTCGAAACCGAACTGCTTCCTGGCCAGGTCGAGCGTGGCGCCATAGAAATCCACGTTGAGGCGGCGGGGCGCCTCCTCCTTGGAAACCTTGTATTTTATCTCGCCGTCCGCCGTTATCACCACGCGCAGTTCATCCGGCAGGCTCTTGGCATCTATCTCTACCAGGCGGTAGGCCTGCTTCGCGCCCAGCTCTTCCTTACTCTTGAACGGCGCGGGGGCCGCCCCCTCCTTGGCCGTAAAACCGAGCACCAACTTATCTCCCGACGGGTGCTTTTCTATCGAGACGGGCTTCTCCTCCAGGTCGACGACGAGATGCACCTCCTTGCGGCCGCGGCTCTCGTGCTCGGCTACGCGGATGCTGATAACAGGCCCGATGTTGACATTGAACTTGTATTGGGAGAACTCCCGCCGCGCGTCGGGGATGCGCAGAAGGTACCGGTTTGGGTTTTTCAGGCGCTGGCCGTAGACCTTGTCGAGACCGCGGCCCCCGATGACCACCCGCACGCCGTCCTGCGTGCGCGAGTAGGTGACCTTCGCGACCGAGTTGGCGCTTGGCGCCGTAGCGGACGCGGCCGGGGACGCCGCCGCGCCGGACGACTTCCCCGCTTTCGACTTCGGCTTTACAAACTCCCCCTCCGCCGTGGCCTGCGGCGCCGCGCCGCCCTTCTTCTTCGGCTTGACGAACCCGTCCTCCTGGGCAACACCGAGGACGGAGACAAGCGACAGGACCATAACGCAACCTATACCGATCACCCAAGCCCGGGCCCTTGCTCTCATCACTCCCCCTTCCCTATTATCCGCCTTGGTTTTACACGCCATATACCGGCCGAACGCCACGCCGCCCCGCCGGCCACCAGTGCTGTTCCGACTATTCAATCCTTAAAAGCCCTCGCACAACTATAACGTAAAACGTGAATCTATCTCGCCTATGCCGAGCGGCTCTCAGCCCTATTTCAGCCCGGACGGCACTAGTCCTGCTTCAGCTCGGACACGCCGAGCTTGAAGGGTATCTCCTCGTCCCCCTGCACCAGGAGCACGGTCCGCTCATCGATCACCTTGCCGCGAATGGCCGGCACCATCCTGCCGTCCTTGCCGAAGAGCCGCGACCCCTTTAGCTGGTAGGTCTGGTCGGGACCTTCCCGGCGCTTGAATATCGCCACGCGGCCGCCGCCGATATCTATTATGCCGGTAAGGATCAGGTCGTAGATGACCAGCTCCGGCTTCACCTTCGTCGACTGCAGGGCCTTGAAGGGATCGCGCACGCCCCATGACCTGAAGACGTACGGCACAACCACGTCGTCGGCAGCACACAGGCCGGCAACCGTCCCGGCAGCGATAATCGCCGCCAGTACCGCCGCCGCACCGCGCCGCCACGCGCCCCCGGCCGGCATCCTGTTTCTCCGTCCCTTCATTTCTTCTTCTTCCTTCCTTTCTACTTCCCCTAGCGCACCGGCGCCGCGGTATAGTGGTAGGTCTTCACGCCGATCCTAGCCATAAGGGTTCCCGCTCTTCCTCCCTTGCCGCCGCTCCTCGTCAAGAGGAAGCGGTCACAGGAGATCATGCGGGGCACGCGCATCAGCTCGGTGATGAAACCAGCGAGGCCGTCGTAATTGCAGGTAATCGTTATTTCGGTCGCGAGCTCACTGTAGTTGGTCCCGCCCGCAGCCCCTTTTCCCCTCTTGCTCGGCGGCTTAAAGAACGCATTCAGGTGTACGCCGCTCATCTTCACGGCCTTGTTTATGCCCCGCATCGCTTCCGGCACCAGCTCCTCACCGGGCAGGCGCCGCTTGATACGCCGCAGGTTCCGCACCACCTCCTGCGACTTGAGCTGGTGTTTCTCGATGTTCTCGATGCTGTCTTTTATCTTCTTGAGCAGTTTGTCCTCCTTCGCCAGCTCCTCTCGCAGGGCCGTTATCCTATCCAGGCGCGGCTTGTAAAGCACGTTGACATAGGCATAGCCGCCGAAGCCGATCACCAGCACGGCGAAGGCGACGACCTTCTGCTGTTCCTGGCTGAGCGATATGTTCTTCAGCTTATCAAGATTCATATCAGGTCTTCGATCCTTTCGGCAGGTGCTTCAAGCGCGGCTTGCATACAAGCCTCATGCGAAACCACACTGTTGCGTAGCCCACACGCGACGACCTTTCCTTGATGTCCTCCAGGGTCACCTGGATAAAATCCTTCTCCCTTTGCAGCCTTTCCGTCAGCTCGAACACCTCGTTATCCGAAAGGGACATCCCCTCAAGCACTATCTCCAGCGCGTCCCCTTTCTTGCGGCCATCCAGCTTTTCATACCACATGTTATCCGGTAGTACCTCCGCCAGTATATCAAGCGTCGAAAGCCATTCCGCCTGCAGGCGCAGCAAGCCCCGTAGCACCTGCCTCCGGTTCTCCAGCTCGACCATCTGATTGCCCAGCGTGCTGATCTCCTTTTCCTTCTTTTCGTGGGCCTTGATCGACTTCTGGATGCCGTCTTTTTGTTTCTGCAGGCTGTTTATGGTCACCTGCAGGCGCAGTACCAGCCCCGCCAGGATGGCGACTATCAGCAGGCCGACCAGAATCATCAGCGCCTGCATGCGCCTCTTGCGCCTGGCCTCCGCGATCTTCTTCGGCAGAAGGCTTATCCGCAGCACACTCTTCTCCGTTCCACTCCATTAAGGCCACGCCACGAGTGCCCCTCCCCGCGAATCGGCGTAATCCGCGTCTATCAAGCCGGCGCGCCCTTCACCTTCTTCTTGCCGCTGCGCCGCATGGCCAGGCCATAACTCACGCCGAAAAGATCCATCTTGCTCTGCAGATCATCAACGTCGAATCTCTTGCTGTCGATGTGCAGTTTGCTGAAGATGTCACATTCGTCCACGGGTATGCCCAACTTGTTGCCCAGGTACTTGTCGATATTGACCATCTTCGACCCGCCGCCCGAGAGGCTGATGCGATTGATGTTCTTCTGGCCGCCGCTGGTCTCGTAGAAATCAAACATGCGGCGCAGTTCCGACAGCAACTTATTAAGCACCGGGTTCATTGCCTCGGAGATGCGCAATGAACGGTCATCTTGCGAGGGGAGCGAAGAAAGCGATATGTCATCGGACTCGATCATGATCCGCCCCTGCTGGCGCTTTAGTTCCTCGGCCTGTGAGAAGCTAAGGTTGAATTCCCGCTGTATCTCCTTGGTGAACTCGTTGCCGCCCATGGTGATATCGCGCGACATGAAGGTGGTCTCGCCCTCGAGGATGTTGATGTTGGTGACCGAGGCGCCGATGTTGATTATCGCCACTGTCTCGTCCGGCTGTACCTCGTTATTGTCCTGGAAGGCGTTCTGCAGGGCATAGCAATCTACATCGATTATCAGGGGGTTGAGCCCCGCCGCCTGGATCAGGCGCAGGTGCTTATCGACCACCTCCTCTTTGGCGGCGACGAGGACGATGCTGATCTTCTTCTGGCCCTCCCCCTCCTCGACTTCGCCCAGGACCTCATAGTCCAGCACCACCTGGTCTATGGCCAGGGGAATGTAGTTCTCGGCCTCGTAGCTGATAACGTCGGCCAACTCGTCCGCCGGTATGTAGGGCAATTTGACGGGCCGCACGATAACATCATCCCCCGACATGGAGGTGACAACGTTCTTGCTCCTGATATTATTATCTTTGAAGAGCTTCTTTATCGTCTCGGCAACAAGCGTCTCCCGCACGTCCTCCTCCATGCCTTCTATTGCCTCCTGCGAAAGCTCCGTCACCCCCGCCGCCGCCAACTGGCGCTTGTCTCCCTTTCCCTTGAACTGCATCGCCTTTATCATCATCGAGCCCACGTCCAGCCCGACCATTCCCTTGGAAAAGACACCTTCAAACATAGTATCCACCCGCTATTAGAAGCTGCATTTAGCTTATTATGGCGGTCAGCCCACTGGCGCCAACGATATATCAACCCTTATATTGTATATCGATTCCATCATAACACAAGATACAGTATCACTGTCAAGAGAAAAAACCGCGGAATATCCCATCTATTGGTAGAGATAAATGTACCTCAATCGTCTGGATTCGGCCTCTTCTTCATGGCATCGCTGAACGCAATTACTGCACCGCTATATTCCTTTGCCTCTTTTGAATCAAACGCGAGGCGTTGCTTACCTTTCGGTAGCTTGTCTTGGAGGTAAGCTTCTACGGTAGATCCCCCTTCTGGAGGTGCTACCTCCCTTAGATCAGTCTCACCTGATTCTACACGAATCAGGCGAGAGAGCCACCATCTTTCTTTCTCCACTCCTAACTTTCAAGTGAATCACCCCGCGGCAAGCCGCGGGGGACTCGGCCAAACGATCGCTAGATTTAGGACAATTCCCTATTCTATCCTATTCTGCTACACTCGTTGCCTGGGAGCGGGATACTCATCCAGGGCTTCTATTACGGCACTGTGCGACCAGTACCCAGACCTCTTTGCGAAAAACGAGAAGCCACCTTATGAAACTGGCGTTCACGCGATGGATCAGACTATTCTATCCGCACCTTGTCTTCCTTCTGGCCCTTATGTATTTCTTTCATCGAGAGCTATTCTTCAACCAGCTCTATTCTGCCGGCGATGTCCTGATCCAGAACTATCCAGTCAAAGCCTTCTTTCGAGATTCAATAGTTAACGGGATTATTCCCCTGTGGGCTCCATTCATCAGCAACGGGTTTCCCCTCTTAGCTGAAGGTCAGGGCGGATTTCTATATCCTCTGCATTGGCTATTCTTCACCATTGCCCCGACCTTTACAGCTTTCAATCTCAATCTGATCTCTTGTTTCATCATCGCCTACTATGGAAGTTACATATACATACGTTCCCTGGGTTACGGGCGGATATTCGGGCTATCCTCAGGCCTGGTTTTTGCCATGAATGGCTTTAGCGTCGGGCATTTATACCACTCAAATATGCTGACCGTAGCGTTTCTTTTCCCATACATCCTGCTATTTACTGATAAATATTTACAAAACAGGGGAAAACCCAAAATCAATCTCTTGGCAATAGCTACCATCTTCTCGTTTCAGATCCTTGCTGGGCATCCCCAGTTCTTTTATTACAATTTGATATTCGCTTCCGTCTATTTCTTCTTTGTATTGTTTGAAGAACGTTGCCAAGGTAAAACAAAGAAGATACTCGCTTACTTTTCGGCTGTCTCCTTTTCCTTCCTCATGGGGGCCGCCCAACTTCTGCCAGCTATAGAGCTAACCACAATCAGCAGAGGCACCGACCAGCTCGGACGGATACTTTTACCGACATTCATCGGAGATTTCTACTCAATGAAACAACTGGTCTATCAACTCCTTCCCAACTACCGGATTATTACCGATTCGTCCATATCACAGGACATGAGCTATTGTGGCATCATACCTGTCTTCCTACTGCCGCTATCTCTGCTGCTCAAAGGTAAAAGGATGGGCTATTTTCGGGTTATGTTTGTCTGTTCCTTCTTGATGATGTTTGAACCGGTTGCTTCATCATCAAACCTGATCACCAACATAGTAAGCGCATTGGGGCGTTTCCGTCATCCAATAAGGCTCTCCTTTTACTTCTTCTTCGCCATCGCGTTCTTTTTCGGCCGGGCATTAGAATACTACGCTAAAACGGATGTCGAGAACGAGCAGATGAAGCGATGGGTTCCCTGTCTCGCTGGCATTCTGATGATGGGTGTCTCAGGTTGGATGCTTTTCAGCGGAAGGTTTGTCACCTATCATTGGCAGCCCGCCCTGATCGCCATCTCATTGCTGATCGTCCTCGCGGCCACTTTCTTCCCCGGATCGCGCAAGAAGATAACCGTTCTTTGCCTGTTGATCATCCTCTTTGATCTGCTGGCTTTCAGCGGCGGCAGACATCATTTCCGCAACAGGGAAAACATCGAGGGGCAGCAGAATATTTCGCGAATAATCAAAGATCCCGGTTATCGTTACTTCGCGCACAACTGCTCTTTCGGAGCACGGGAAGAAGCCCTGGAATTTCTCGCCCTCAACATCCCCCTTCTACACAGGGTTCTATCTTTCCATGGCTACTCGCCGATAGCACCACAGCTTTGGCAAAGATATAGATCCTTTATTGAGGCCGCAATAAACAAC
>CBDVCL010000116.1:0-6883 GCA_965372475.1 uncultured bacterium
AGGTGAAAGCCGAAGAGTTCAAGAGCCTCTGCAAGAATTCCCCCTTTATCGGGCGAAAGCTGAAGGGGAAAGTGAAGCACACCATTGTTGGTGGCAAGGTGGTCTATTCGGATGGTGAGATACAGGGATGATTGTCGCGTGTCGCTTGTCCCGTGTCGCGTGTCAGCAAGCGACGCGAGACGCGTGACCCGAGACCCGAGACCAGAATGATTATCGAAAACTCCAAGATACTGAGCAACGAGATGACGGGGCCTGACTACGGCATCATCGCCCTCGCCGTCGCCAGGATGGGGAAGGACTTCAAGCCCGGCCAGTTCTTGCAGATGGAGGTGCCGGGCCGGCACGACCTGGTCCTGCGCCGACCGATGAGCCCTTTGCGGGTTGCGAAAGAGAAGAAGGGGTATCGTATCGATGTTCTTTACAAGATAAGCGGCTCGGGCACGGCGCAGATCAGCGTATTGCCAAAGGGGGAGAGCGTCAGCCTGCTGGGCCCGTTGGGGCGGGGTTTCAGGCCCCCAGCGAAGGGTACGGAAGCCGTTCTCGTCGCGGGCGGAACCGGGCTGGGCCCGATTCTGATGCTGGCGGAACAGCTCTGCGTCAGGAACAAGGTCGCTTTCTATTACGGCGCGCCGCGCGCGGCGGAGATCCAGGCGCGTAAGTCCATAGAGCGACTGCCCGCCGAGGTGGTGTTATGCACGGACGACGGCAGCCTGGGAAAGAAGGGGGTGGTGACGCGGGCGCTGGCGTCCCGCCTGGACAAAGGCGGCGAGCCACTGCTTTACGCCTGCGGGCCGCGGCCGATGTTGAAGGCGGTGCAGGAACTCGCCCGGGCGCACGGCTTGGCGGCGCAGATCTCGCTGGAAGAGCGAATGGGCTGCGGCGTGGGAGCATGCCTGAGCTGTGCGGCGAAAAGCACTTCCGGCGGCTACAGGATGGTCTGTAAGGATGGGCCCGTTTTTGATGCTAACGAGATAGTCTTGTAGAATTATGAGTTGTGAGTTATGAGTTGTGAATTGACAGCTGGCGAACTCATAAATCACAACTCGTAAATCATAACTCCGAGCAGGTCAGATCGACCCTTGTTCGCGTGACACGGAAGATAGGCAATATGATCAAGAAGCAGGCTGCCAACCGAAAGAAGGCTCCCAAGGTCGATCTGACCTGCGATCTGGGCTTCATGAAAATGCGCAACCCGCTGCTCATCGCCTCCGGCACCTTTGGCTATGGAGATGAGTATAAGGGCCTCGTGCCGCTCAAGTCGCTGGGCGGCTTCGTCACCAAGGGGACGACTCTAAAGCCCCGCGAAGGTAATCCGCCCCCCAGGATCTGGGAGACGGCGAGCGGCGTGTTGAACGCCATCGGCCTGCAAAATCCAGGCCTGGACGTCTTCATGCGCCAGATACTGCCGAAACTAGAGCTGGATGGTGCGCGGCTGGTGGTGAATATCGCCGGCGAAGAGGAAGGGGAATACGTCGAGCTGGCGCGGCGGCTCAGCTTCGCGCGAGGGGTGGACGCCCTGGAGGTGAATATATCCTGCCCCAACGTAGTGGCGGGAGGCATCTCCTTTGGCCGTGACGCCAGGGCGGCCGGGGGCCTGCTGGGCAAGGTGGTAGCGGCGTGCCGCAAGCCGGTCATCGCCAAGCTTACCCCGAATACCGCGCACTACGTTGAGGTGGCGCTGGCGGCACAGGAGGCGGGTTGCGCCGCGGTTTCCCTGACCAACACCTTCATCGGCATGGCCATCAACCTGGATACGGAGCGCCCCGCCCTGGCCAACGTCAGGGGGGGGCTCTCGGGCCCCGCCATCAAGCCCTTGTCCCTGCACCAGGTCTACGAGGTCGCGGCGGCGGTGGACATCCCCGTGATCGGTATCGGTGGTATCTCCAGGGGCGAGGACGCGGTGGAGTTCCTGCTCGCGGGTGCGGCGGCGGTCCAGGTGGGAACGGCCGTGATCAGCGACCCCCGCGCGCCGTCGCGGATAGTCGGGGGGATAGGGGATTATATGAAGGCCCGCAAGTACAGCAAGCTGACCGATCTCATAGGTAGGGCAAACCCCGAATACATGCGCCGGCGGATTACGGTGAAATAGAGTTTTATAGTTGTACAGTTGTATGGTCAAGTCATGGAAGTGCTAAGACCCTATAACTATACAACCCTACGACTCTACAACCCTTTCATTAACTTCTCTGTTTCCCTCAGCGAAGGCAGATAGCCCGTCGCACCCACGCCGCGGCAGGAGAGTGCGGCGAAAGCCCCCGCGAAGCGCAGCGACTTCCTCATGTCCCATCCCTTGAGGTAGGAGTAGATGAAAGAAGCGCGGAAGCAGTCACCCGCGCCGGTGGAGTCCACGACCTTCGTCTTGAATCCCTTCTGGCGATAGAACTTCCCATTCTTGTCAACGACCATCGTGCCGTCCTTGCCCATGGTGATGATCACCGTCCCCTTTGCTCTCTTCTTCGCCAGCTTGAGGAAACGGCGCGCGCCTGCCGTGTCTCCCGCCGGGTGGGAGAGAAAGATATAGTCCACGAGGGGGAAGTGTTTCTCGCTCGGGCAGATGTCATTGGCGAAGATGGTCGCACCCGCGTCCCGGGCTATTCTGCAGGCGGGGGCGGATGCCGCCGCATAGTAGCCGTCGAGGCAGAAGGCCCTGGAGTTCTTGATCAGCTTGAGACTGGGAGGGGAGATCTTTTTGTGGGCGAAGGAGCCGAAGATGGTGCGCTCGCCGTTGGGAAGCGCCAGGCAATAGGCGTGCACCGTGGGGTAGCTGTTTCGCTCAAGGCCCGTCAGCTTGTGCTTTCGTCTTCCCAGTTCACGCAGGACAAAACGGGCGGCATCATCCTTGCCCAGGTGGTTGGGTTGCAGGATGACCTTGAGGCCGAGGCTGGAAGCGGCGTGGGCGCTGTTCGCGGCATCGCCTCCCACGGCGGGGGTCTCCTCAAGCACCGCGGCGTTGACCCCGCTGTCCGGCACGCCGCTCAAGCGCAGCACGATGTCCTGGCAGAGGATACCCCAGAAATATACGTCGTATTTGGACATGGTATCTAGTATCTCGTATCTAGTAGCTAGTTGGTGTGAGGCGAGAAATCGACGAGATACGAGATACCAGATACAAGATACAGCCTATTCCTTGTCTTCAAGAACCGTCTTGATATTCAACCTTCCCTCCTCATGCGCCTTGATGTAGTCCATGCAATACTCGTCCTGGTTGCTCAGGGCAAGCGAGGCGCGCAGCAGGGCCATGATGTAGTGGTCGAGGGGGTTGATGATCACCGCTGTCATGCCGCGCTGTACGCACATCACGAGGAAAGCCTGGTTGATGAACTTACGGGCGGGCAGGCCGTGCGATACGTTAGAGAGGCCGCAGACGACGTTACATCCCTTGAACTCCTCGTGGAAACGGGAGATGGAATCGAGCACGATCAGCGCGTTCTTCTGGTCGGCGCCGACGGGGAAGACGAGCGGGTCGAGGTAGAGGTCGCCTGCCGCCAGGCCGGCGGCGGTGAGCTTGTCCACGAGGGGCTTTATCTTCTCCACGCGGTCGTCCACACTCTTGGGCATTCCCGCGTCGTCCATCGCCATCACGATCACCCCGGGTTTGTGCTCCTTGACCAGCGGCAACAATCCTTCTATCCGTTCCTTCTCGCCCGAGATGGAATTGAGGATGGGCCGTTGCTTGCATAGGGGCAGGGCTTTCGCTGCCGCGGCGCCGTTCGGCGTGTCCACGCAGATGGGCAGGTCCACTTCGGCCTGCACCGTCTCTACCAGCCAGGCGAGGAGTTCCACTTCCTTGTCGATGAAGGCGCCCGCGTTAAGGTCGATGAAGTCCGCTCCCGCCTCCTTTTGCGCCTTGCATATGGCGATTATTTCCGCGGCGTTCTTGCTCTCTATCAGCGGGGCGATCTTTTTGCGGGTGGAGTTTATGTTCTCGCCGATCAGTATCATCTCGTACCTCCTCTGGAGTATTGGGTATTGAGTATTGAGTTGCCTTCACCCAATACCCATCACTCAATACCCACTACTACTTTAGTTTCGCCTCCTTCACCAACCTCGGCACCACCTCTTCCCACGAGAGGGTCATGATATGGATGCCCGCCAGGTTGGGAAGCTCGCGCAGGGCGGCTATGGTCTCAAGGCAGATCTTGACGCCTTCCGCCGCGGCGTCCTCTGCCCCTTCCAGCCGCGCGATCACCTCGTCAGGGATTCGCGTGCCCGGCACGTTATCGCGCATGTAGATGAGCGGCTTATGTGATTTCACCGGCATCACCCCGGCGATTATCGGCAGTTGCCCGGGCAGACCGTCTTCGCCGGCGAGGCGGTACCACTCCTTGAAGCGTTCCAGGTCAAAGACCGGCTGGGTCTGGATGAAATCCGCCCCGGCCAGCTTCTTGCGCGCCAGGCGCGTGACGCGAAAATCTGCGGGGTCGGCGAAGGGGTTAGCGGCGGCGCCGATAAAGAAATCAAGTTTCACCGCCTCCTCGTTCTTCAGGTCCTTGATCGGCACGCCGCTGAAGAAGCTGCCCTGCTCGCGCATGCGGCGCAGCATCGCCACCAGGTTCATCGAGTCCAGGTCGAAAACCGGTTTAGCTCCCGGGTGGTCGCCCTCGAGCAGGTAATCCCCCGTGAGGCAGAGCACGTTGCGTACCCCTGCGGCGTAGGCGCCGATAAGGTCTCCCTGCAGGGCGATGCGGTTACGGTCGCGGCAGGTGAGCTGCATCACCGGCTCGTAGCCCTGCTCGATCACGGCGATGCTGGCTGAGAGCGGGCTCATGCGCACCAGTGCCGAGGCGCTGTCGGTGACGTTGACTGCGTCGACCACGCCCTTGTAGTGTCCCAGGGCCTTGCGCAGTGGGGCGAAATCGGGCTTCTTCGGCGGCACCACCTCGGCAGTTACCGTGAATTCTTTCTTCTGTAGCTTCTCTCTGAAAGTCATTTCGTTCTCGGCAGCCGCTGTTCTCGTCAGGTTCTATCCCGCTTCTCGCTTCCCGCTTCCCGCTTCCCACCCACATCCGGCGCATCACTCACCGCATGCCCGTCCCAATCCACCTTCTTCGCTGCGAGGTTGAGCCAGGCGGAGGTAGCCCACAGCGACCAGTCCACCGGGGGCTGGTTGTAGGGCATCTTCTTGCGGTAATAACCCAGGCGCTTCTGGCGCTTGATGATCAGCGCCCAGTAACATGGCTTTTCAGGAAAGACCTCGCACTTGGCGTCCATCGAGCCGCCGCAGGGGCCGTTTCTAATCTGTTTTGGGCAACGCATCGGGCAGGTGAGGGCGGTGGTGCGCAGGATGCACTGGCCGCAGGAGGAGCAGTCAAAGACCAGGGCCTTAAAATGGCGCTCCAGGGCGAACCAGAGGCGGTAGAAGATGTTTTTCGCACGGTAGTTCGAGTACATTTGGACGCTGATTACGCGGATACAGCCTTACGGCTGTCCGCTGATTACGCCGATGACTATCTCGGACAGATCCAGGTTTTGCAGCTCCCCGTATCACAAGTTACTCAGGTTATCAGAATTGGCTGACCATTGCAAAGGGAAACAGCGGGTAGCAATTGGTAGGAATACGGTGGATTTTGGCGGCTAGAGGATATAGAATACCAATATGCGTCATATCATACTTGTCTTTCTACTACTTGCGTTATTGACCGGGTGTGTCTCGCTGCGTCCCGGCACCGGCGTGGTGGTGGCCGATGGTGACAAGGTACAGGTGGGTTACGCCTCGTGGTACGGGAAGGATTTCCACGGCCGCCGCATGGCTGACGGCGGGACCTACGATATGTACGGCATGATGGCGGCGCACAAGAAACTGCCCCTGGGGACGAGAGTCAAGGTCACCAACCTTTCCAATCGCAAGAGCGTCGTTGTCACCATCCGTGACCGCGGGCCCTACGTTGACGGCCGCATCATAGACCTATCCAATCGCGCCGCCAAGATGCTGGGCATGCGGGAGAAAGGGGTGACGAAGGTGAGGGTATTGGTTCTTAGGTAGGAAGTTAAGAAGGAAGAAGCAAAAAGGAAAAAGGGTAAACGGTAAAGGGTGAAGGGTAAAGTGAAAGCATACGAGCGGCTTGTGTTGCCGTTGGATTTGTCTGACAAAGACGAAGCGCTGGGCCTGGTAGAGGAGCTTTCCGGTGTGGTAGGGGTCTTCAAGGTCGGCTTCCAGCTCTTCACCGCTTGCGGTCCGGATATCGTCGCCGCGATCAAGGAACGGGGTGGAGAGGTATTCCTTGATCTCAAGTTCCATGATATCCCGAACACGGTCAAGAACGCGGGGTTGGAATGCCTGCGCATGGGCGTGAAGATATTCAACCTGCACGCGGCGGGCGGGAGGAAGATGATGGAGGAATGCGCCGGCGCGGTGAAACAAGAGGCGGAGAAGACGGGGGGGAAGCCGCCCCTGATCCTTGCCGTGACCGTGCTCACGAGCATGAACGAAGAGGTCCTGCGCGACGAGCTCGGCGTGGGGCGGACCATGCCTGAGCAGGTGAAGCAACTGGCGCTGTTAGCGAAAGAGAGCGGCCTGGACGGTGTGGTGTGTTCGCCGCGCGAGGCGAGGGAACTGCGCGCTGCCTGTGGCAAGGATTTCGTCTTGCTTACGCCCGGCGTACGCCCCACGGGAGCGGACAAGGGCGACCAGCAGAGGGTGGCGACTCCCGCCGAAGCGATTGGCTGGGGGGCGGATTACCTGGTCGTGGGCAGGCCTATCTTGCAGGCGGAAAACAGAAGAGCTGCGGCGGAGAAGATAGTTGAGGAAATAGAGCAGGCGAGATTGAAGCAGTAGTGGGTAGTGGGTATTGAGTATTGGGTGAAGGCAACTCAATACTCAATACCACATACTCAATACAGCGATAAGGAGAAAACAATGAGCTAAGAGATGAGTGAATTCAGG
>CBDVCL010000117.1:0-6851 GCA_965372475.1 uncultured bacterium
GGACACCTACCGGGGCAAAGTGGATGTCTTCCTCGTTGAGACCGATATCAAGGGTGTCATCGGCGTGGACAAGATAGACAGCGAGGGTACTAGCTGGCAATCGACCATCCCGGGCCTGGGTTTCCTGATGGTCAAGACCAGCGAGAAGGAAGCGCGGCGGCTAGAGGGGGGCAGGGATATTATGGTGCTCAGCCGCGTTCCCTGCAAGGGAAAGACATCGGCGCCACGTTCCATGCGCCGCCTTTCCTTGCGTCTTATATATGAAGGAAAAGGAGAACTGGACCTGCCCCTGGACGCGCGCCAGGCCGTGAAGAGCGAGGGAAAGGGGGTTTACCTGTTGGATCTAAAGGCTGGGGTCAAGACACCTGTTCTTGGCGCAGAGGCGAAGGATTTCTTGCGGCCAGGGCCCTACGAAGGGGAAGGTAGCGTAGAGATAGCGAAAAAGGCGCGCAAAGTGACCTCGGGCATCGAAAATCCCGCTGAAAAGGCCGCGACGCTCAACGCCTGGGTATACAATTATATCGCTGACAAGGACTTCAGCCAGGTCTATGCCGGCGCTCTTGAGGTGCTCGCGACAAGGCGCGGCGACTGCACCGAGCACTCCATCCTCTTGTCTGCCCTCTTGAAGGCGGCGGGGATACCGTGCCGCGTGGTAGTGGGCCTGGCCCTGCTTGATGGCGCCTTCTGGTACCACGAGTGGGTAGAGGCCTGTTTCGACGGCGGCTGGCATTCATTCGACCCCACCTTTGGTGGAGCAGAGGTGGACGCCGCCCACATCAAGATCGCCGGCATAAGCACGATAGAGGGTTTCTTTGCCGCGAGTTTGCGCGTGGCGCGCTTGCTCAACCAGCTTGAGATCGAGGTCTTGGCAGTGGAATACTAACTGCTTCTTGACCACGAAGGCACCCACCTTCGCCTGGCGCACAACAGGAGCAGTGGCTGCGGCGTGCCGGGCGACGAATACCAGGCAGGGCACTCTATCTTGAATCTTTGGCAAGAATGGGCATCCTGTTGTGCTCTGTGCCTTTGTGGTTAATGGAATATTGCCGCAAGACCTGTGCCAGACCGCCTGTTTCTACGAATCACGCAAAATAATCCTTGACACTTCCCTGTGTGAAGATATATAATCTTTCTAAATCTATTCTGTGTATGTAATAAGTGCGGTTTCTGAAAGCAGATTAGAAAATACCCAAGAAAAGGAGGTGGTGCCGAAAGAGAGAGAACCTTGTTGATATTGTGTTGTTTTCGATTTTGCGCAAAATCAAAGACGTTTAGAGTAACTTCAAGGAGGAATTGAAGAAATGAGAAAGCTAATCGTTAGCTTAATCGTCCTGAGTTTCGTGGTAATGCCGGCATCAGCCACGTCAGCTCGCCTGCAGGGTATGGCGCTGAGTGGCGGTGACACCGGTGACATCTCGAGCCTGGACGCGTTTCCTCAGCTCGCCAACGGCCTCAAGAACAGGGTTTACATCAGGGATGTCGCAACATCCACCTGTGACCGGGGCCTGTTGCTTATGGAGCTGCAGGAATACGTAGTCGGTATTGGCCTTTGCACGCCGGCGTCTGGCTATCTCACGGGCGTTACCAGCGGCATGGCGATCAATGGCGTGAGCACCGTGCTTGACCCTGACAAGAAGGTGGACCTCTGGTTCGCCGGCGCGATGGGCGCGGGTCAGATCGGCGCCAACGCCTACTGGATGCTCAACTCCACCAAGACGGAAAGCGAAGTCGCGATAGTCGATCCTGCCTCGACCGACACGGCCAGCATCGAGCGGTCGTGCTCCGTGATGGGCGCTGTTCTCGGCTACACCATGGAAGAGGTTGGCCCCCTGGCCAAGCTGCTCCTGGCGGCGAAGATCGAACTGCCGAGCTTCGAGAACAAGTACGAAGACCCGAAGATCAGCACCGACACCGGGAAGGGTCTGAATCCCGTGGAGAGCGTCGAGAAGGACGGCGGCAGCACCATGGGCTTCATCGCCCTGGGAGTCAAGGAGCTCAACGACGAATCGACTCTGCGCATCAAGGTCGCTTACAGCATGCGCGGCATCGACACCAAGTCGGTGATCCAGTATGACGACGCCGACGGCGACATCAGCACTACCCCCTACGATGGTGACGGCGTTCTCGATAGCGATTACGACATCAACGGTGAGTTGACGAGCAAGTACAGCTCCAACTCCATGGTGGTTCGCTGTGCGCTGAACAAGGTCGTCAACGACGACGAGCTTCTCGTCGTCGCGATCGGCCTCAGCCGTAGTGCCAGCACGACGGAAGTCAGCGCCAAGGACTACGACGAGGCCGAGGGTGGGTTGATTGCCAGCAACGGCGTTGCGGCTAACGGCATCTTCGATACGGGTGTCTGGAACGTGGGAGAGGCTTCGAACGAGTACCTGCCGATTTATGCCGAGCTTATTGGTACTAAGGCCGATCTGTGCTTGAACGCCGCCGGCGTTCCCTTTAGTGCTGGTGGCGCGGGCGCTATCGCCACTCAGACCGGTGTTCTTGCCAGCAAGGTTGAGACCTCCACGATGGCTTTCCCCGCCGCGATCGGCGTCGAGGGCCGCGTGAGGGATTACCTCCTCCTCCGCGCCGGCGTGGAGAAGAAGGTGCTGGAGATCACCAAGACCACAACCACCAACGACTTCTTTGATTTCGAAGGCGTGAAGAGTGCTGTCTCGACGTCCGAGACGACCGCCAAGCCTTCGGATAACGTGGACGTGGGTCTGGGTGTATGCTTCGAGTTCGGGAACTTCATCATCGATGGCGACATGACCGCGGAGATCCTGCACAACGGCCCCTACCTGATCAGTGGGCTGGGTGTGGGTACCATGTTCGGCACCATCGACATCTCCTACCCGTTCTAAGCGACAACACCAAGTAGTAAGAAAAGCCCCTTTCGCCTCGCGGCGAAAGGGGCTTTTTTCTATGAGGTCGGATCAGTAAGGCTGCGCTAAAAGAACACTCAAAGCATTTAACTTTGCACTTGACCTTTTGTCGGCTATTGCGTATAAAACACTCTGTGATCGATAAGCAAGTTCTGAAGAAAAGGGGGTGATCCGTATCGGCGGGCGATGCGACAGCTGAGAGCTTTATCTATTCTGTGGCATTCGTTTCTCCCTTGTCTTGAGGATCGGGTGTGAAACTTATCAGCAGGAGGCCGAAAATGAAGAACGTGTTTCGAGTGGTTTTGTGCATGGCGGTGGTGCTCGTAGGGAGCGGCCCGCTCTTGGCTCAGGAGACGCCCGGAGCCGGGACGAATATTGTGGTAGGAATTGATTCTCTCCCGGGTGTCTCCTATACAATCGTGCAGGACAGGGAATATGACACCGTTGGCTGGGTGGAGACGACGGACAAGCAGAAAGAGGAGGACTTCCGTGCCACCCTGATCACGGTGAGGATAAGCAGGCTGCGCTCCGTATTGCTCAACGAGAAGCTCCTCGCCGGTTTCGAGGTGGGCGCGTCATTCACCAGTGGCGGCACGGACGTTAGCTGGACCATCCCGGCCAATCCGGATTTCGACTATACCGGCACCTATGAAACACCCCTTGATGATTTTGGTAGCCCTTACACCCCTAACACCAACTTCTCGCGGCAGATCGAGCGCACCTTCGAGGCGTCTGTCTTTCCCGTGCTTGGCCGCCTGGTTTACGTGAATGCCGGTGAGAGCATGATCTTCTCGTTTGGCATCGGCATCGGCGCTTACGTCACACACTACGTCTTCAGCGAGACTGAGACGCGCACCTACGTTCAGGATACCGGCGGGCCGGAGAAGAAGGGGGATGTGATCGCGGACAGCAGCGAGGGGGCCTTCTCCACGGTGATGCCCGGTGGTGAGGCAAACCTGGGCATCTCAATGCCGATAATGGATGACAAGATGACTATCGGTCTGGATGCCCGTTTGGGTATGACGGCGAAGAAGAAGCTTGATTATGATGAAAACACCGATTACTACTCCACCGACGGCACCGACAATGATGACGTCTTGACGACGATGAAGAACGGTGTGGAACTTGGCGGCATGAGCTACGGCGTCGGCGCCAGCATCGGGCTGCCCTTCTGAACCGGGGCAGGTTAAAGATCGTATCTCAGGAGGGAAACTATGAGGAAGTATCTGATATCTCTTTCTTGTGCTCTACTGGTTGGGCTGGCTGGCCCCGTATGTGTTATGGCCGACTACAGCTCAAGTATTAAGGGCGGCAATAAGGCCTACAAGTCAGGTGATTATGAAGCGGCGCTCGAATCGTACCAGAGAGCTTACGATGAGAAACCCAATAAGAAACTCAGGAAGTTCATCGCGGCGCTTGAGGCCAAGATAGAGAGACTGGAAGCGACGAAGCCCAAAGTGAAAGCAAAAAAGGAGAGAAGCCGCGCGGCAGGGGAAGGGAAGTGGGACGTCGTCGTCGGCATGGCCTCCGTGCCGGCCACCTGGCATTACCGGGAGATGTCTGGTAGGATCACTTGGTTCCCTTTCGATATCGAAGAGAAGTATGCGCAGAAGAAGGAAGATTTCCGCTTCACCGGCATGGGAGTCCGAGTCAGCAGGATGCAGGTGGTGGCGTTGAATGAGAACCTGCTGGCCGGGATCGAGAGTGGCCTCGGCTTGATCACTTCCGGCACCACGCTCACCACGGACATTGCGGTGCTCGAGGGCCTGACCACGGACGAGTTTACCTTCAAGGGCACTGCTTCGTTGAGTCCAGCCTCTGCCTTCAGCACGATCTTCAAGGCTGAAGTTGAGGGAGCCGTCTTCCCGGTTCTGGGCAAGCTGCTCTACCGCATCCCCACGGGAGGAAACCTGAGTCTTGGCGTGGGGCTGGGCATCGGCGCCTACATCATCAATTGCATTTACCGGGAGACGGAAACGAGGACATATGTCAGTGATGTCGGGCCCAATATTAAGGAGGGAGACGTGTTGAAGTCGGTCTACGAGGATAACTTTTGCGTAGTTGCACCGGGTGGCGAGATGCAGCTTAGCATGTCACTTCCCGTTATGGACGGTAATCTCGTGATTGGTGGTGGCCTTAGCATCGGTAAGATGGCCAAGCGCAGGCCCAGGCAGTACCTGGAGGATCAGGACTACCGTCCCGGGGACTGGGATTCGATTCTTGCCCCCGATTATGACGCATGGCAGAATATGACACTGACAGATGGCCTTGAAATCGGCGGCATGACCTATGCCGGCGGGCTGAGCATTTCTCTGCCCCACTGATTGCGCCGATGTCTCATCGCCCCTGCCGCTTCGCGGCAGGGGCTTCTTCTTTTGCGGTTTGACCTTGAACGAGCAACTGGCCGCTAGCAAGCTCCGCAGGAATACATAGTCAGTTTGTCCCCGGAGGGGGCAACGAGCAACGGCCCTGTCTTCCCGCCATTTTCCTATTGACAGCGTGATGCTCAGTTGCTAGTATTCTTTTGCCTACTGGTTTCTCTGGGGTTGGTCGCCGGGGGAACCGCGGCGTGGCGGCATGATCACCTCAGGCATCATATCACGGGGGGAGATAGCATGTTGAAGAGAACCTTCCTTGTAGCGTTAGCTATGATTCTCAGCGCGAGTCTCTGGGCGTCCGTGCGTACGGATTCCATGGCCTTGGAGCCGTGGATGCTGGATGATTACGATAATGTCCTCACCTATCCGCAGATGATACGAGATTACGGCAGTGCTGTCCGCTACTCGTTCATCGAGCGCTATGACGGAGCTAGCCTGGAGAGCCTGGCTGAGGGCTGGGGCGTGGCCACGCTGGGCCGCGAGGAGGGCACCAGTCTCGGCATCGTTGTGCGCGAGCCGATGGCCTTCCTGGGCGGCGATTGGGGCACAGCTATCGGCGACGGCATCGTCAACGTGGCGACCATCGCTCCCGCCGGCTTGCAGACGCCGCGGACCCCCGAGAACAAGGCGAGGCTGATAGTCGTGCGGGATACGCGCGGCTACGACCTCGGCATTTCTCTGGGTTATGGCGTCAGGTTGGAGGACAGCACCCTCCAGGACGACCCAACGGGCTTGAGCGTTCGCTGGAACCGGGCCCTCTTGGCTACCATCGGCTTGGGCGGGAAGCTGAATGACCTTCCCCTTCTGGGCGGGGTGGACTGGGCCCTGACCTACTATTACCCCTATGTTTACACCCTGGCCAAAGACCTTAGCTACGGCGGTGGTGGCGAGAAGGTCTTTTCGCGTTACGAGGAAGGGCTCAGCACCAGGAAGCTCTCCCTGGACTTGGACCTGCTCTCTCTCAAAGAGGACTATCTTGGCGAGGCCGACCTGCGGCTGGCTGTCGGCTTCAGAAAGCACGGCCTGAAATATGGGGAATCCAGGGCGATCGCCGGGCTCAATACCGATTACGAGGTGGCTTCTTCCCAGATCAGCCTGGGCGCCTCTCTGGGTCACGATGTCAGTGACGATACCCTTATCGTTGTTGGCCTCCAGGGACTGCGCGGCAGCCGCTCTTATGAAGTGGTCCAGGGCACTAGCGGGGGCGCCGCGGTGGACAAGGGCGAGGAAAGCGAAGCTACCCTGTGCCTGCCAGTCTCCCTCGCTATGGAGACCCTGCTCAAGGACTGGCTGACCCTGCGTATGGGGTTGAGCAGTGACCTCTACAAGAGCAGGAGTTGGGATGTCAAGGATGGTTTGGGCTTGGACAACCAGGCCGGCAGCGGCGCCGAGATGGCAGAGGAGAGCGCCACGTTGGCTACCGGTTTCGGCCTGGCTATCGGCAATTTGGCGGTGGATGCGCAGATCGACCAGGTGATCTATTTCCACGGGCCTGCGTTCCGCAGCGCTCCCGGCCTGGAGGACAGCGAAAGGCGTCCCGTGGCACAGTTGGAGGCGAGCTATACTTTCTAATATCATATAGGTCCCA
>CBDVCL010000118.1:0-6848 GCA_965372475.1 uncultured bacterium
ACCCGTATAACATTTTTTTCGGTTCGTTTTTTAAGCGCCCCGCCAACCCCCCCCCCCGCGGGGGGGGGCGGGGGGGCCTTCGCCGCCCCCCACTACTGCATCTTTCGCAAGACTATTTCTTTCTCCTCGTAACGGTCGCATTTGCGGCACAGCTCGCGGAAATCGGCGTAATCCTCCAGCGGCACACGCAGGGCCTTGATGCGGATCTCCTTGTCGCAGACGACCTTGCCTTCCTCGGCGCGGAAGCGGGCAGTATAAGAGAAGAAGGGGGAATCGTAATCGGCGTCTTCGGGCAATTCCGCTATCTCGTACCCCGCGGGCAGCGAGTACTCCTCGCGCGCCGCGTAGACGTGCCGGTAATAGAGCTCGACGTCGTAGAAGCGCTCCTCCTTGTTGGCGAATGACCGGGTGAGGCTGTAGCGGGTGATGGGACGGAAGCGCTGCTCCTCGCCGCCGACCTTGGCGAAATCGAGCGCCTTGAAATCAAAGTCTATCACCACGTCCTGGTCAAGGTCCTTCATGCCCGTGAATTCGAATTCCCCCAGCTCCGCTCCCGCCACGAGGCGGTTAACGTACTGCCCCAGTTCCTCGCGGCGCCTGCCGCTCACCCGGTAGCTGTTGCGCGTGGTCATGGCGAAAAGCCCCGCGTTGCGGCTGCGCACGGCGGCGGAGATGTGTCCCGCCGCGTTGAGCTCCACCTGGTAATGGTTATCAAGGCTCGTACCGTCCTCCGGGCTGACGGGCGTCCGGATCATCTCGTAGCCATCATCGGTCAACACCAAAGCGGCCACGCCCTGGTCGTCCCCGGGCAGGTAGTCATAGCCGAGGTATTGCGCCGTACCGTCAAGAAACCTGCCCTGGCGGAAGCCGTGCTGGGAAGGGATATAGACGATGGCATGATTGGTCTGCGAGGAAGGCACCTCCATTACCAGGCGTCCCGCGTCGCGCGTGCGCAGGCAGGCGTAATGGGCCTTTATCCCCGCCTCCTTGAACATGGCGATCATCAGCGTCGCCTTGTCCTTGCAGTCGCCGAAGCGATTGGCGAAGATGTTGGCGCTCTTGTTCGGCTTCTTGCCGAATATGCCCGTGTCCAGGTAGAGATAGCGTATCTCGTTGACGATGAAATTATAGATGGCGCGCGCCTTCTCCTCCGCCTCCTTCTTCCCCGCCGTCAGCTGCCGCACCTTGTCGCGGATGTCCTTGTCGATCTCGAACTGGTCCTTGATCAGGCTCTTCTCCCATTGCATGATCTCGTCCCAGTCCGGTATGGTGGAGAGTTTCACCAGGGCGGCCAGGTCGGTGAAGGGCGGTTGCCTCGTCTCCTTGTAGAGGGCGTCCATGTCCTCCGCCCGCCAGATATGGATCACCCTCTCGCCCGCCTGCTTCTTGCTGTAGTCCTTTACCGAGCCCTGTATATGCACGCTCAATTCCTTCTCCTTGGGAAGGGAGAGGATGTATTCCGAGACCAGCACGGGGTCATTGTCCTGGAAGTAGAAGGTCTCCTGGAAGTTCTCCTTCAGCCACTCCCCCTGGTAGACGTCGTGGATATACTTGTATTCGATTATCGACCCGTCCTCCAGCGCCGGCATGGAGATCACCCCATTTGAGATGGCGGTGGCCTCCTGTTCCGTCCCGTCAGGGGCGATGCTTATGGCGCGCTTTATCTTCAGCGACCTGTCAGCGGGGACTCTCACCTGCGCGTAACGGGCCCGTCCCTTCTTGTTGAATATCTTTATCACCTGGTGCACGAGGGTGGTCGAGGAGCCGTCGCGGTTGAGCGAGGTGATCGCCCTGTCCAGCAGGATCACCGCCGATGCCCTGGGGTAGGCGTCCGCTGCGGGAGCTTTTCCGATCACCTGCCGCACCTCCTCGGCCGCCAGGTCGTATTCGGCGAAGAGCGGGTTGGTCGTCGGCTCAAGGAAAGCCAGGTACTCGTTGAGCACCAGGTTGTCCGGCTTGTATCTCAAGGCAAGCTTGTAGTATTCGAGCGCCTTGTTCCGCTTGCCCTGCAGGTAAGAGGCCCTGCCCAACACCTCGTAGGCGTAGGGGTTCTCAGGGTTCTGCTTGATCACTTGGCGGCAGAGCTCCTCGCACCCCGCGAAATCACCGGCGGCACGGCGGCTCTGGGCAAAGGCGAGCCGCCGCCCGTTAGACATCGGCTCGATAGACAGGAACTCCCTGTAAAGCTTCGCCACGCCGTCATAGTCCCCCCTGCTCCTTACCAGCGAGATAACGTTCTCGCGCGCCTGGCCGTAATCGAAATCATACTCCAGGGCGAGGCGGTAATACTCCTCCGCCTCTACCAGGTATCCCAGGCGCTTGGCGTAGTAGCCGCGGTTGTTGTTGGCCCAGGGCAATTGCGGCTCGAGCTCCAGCGCCTCCCGCGCGGTGAGATAGGCGTCCTCCTCCCAGCCCTTCGCCTCGTAGACGAGGGCCTGGTAGAGGAGCACGTTCGGCCAGCGCGGGCTGAGCTTCCGCGCCGCCTCCAGCTCTTCCCGGGCCCGGTCATATAACTGCTTGCCATAGTAGTACGCTCCCAACTTGTAATGCGCGTGAGCGTAATCAGGATACAGTTTGAGGGCCTTGATGCGCGCGGAGAGGGCCTTGGGGGCGCGGCCATCGGCGAGATAGGCCACCGCCATCTGTGACCGGTAGAAAGGGCAACGCGGATTGAGCTTGACCAGCTTCTCGTAACTGCTGATCGCCTCGTCGCGGAAATCATTGTCCGCCAGCCACCAGGCCAGGTAATAAAGCACCAGCTCGTCGCGGGGGCCATCCTCAAGCTTCGCTTCCATCACGCTTCGCAGGTTGCCCACCACTTCATCCGATTCGGCAACGCTCGCCCCGTCGCCGTTTCGCCGCTTCGCCGGTTCGAACAGGCCTGCGTCGGTGGCATACTCGAGGTCCGCAGACGGAGAACCGTCCGCGTTCGTGATACGAAGCAACAGCTTCCAGGAGCCGTTCTTCTGGCCAACCTTGACCAATAGCTTGTTCCATCCCGCATGCAGGCGCGCGGCAACGACGAACTGGTCCAGGGCCGAAGCCTTCAAGGAATCCTCGCTCAACAGCAGGCCGTCGTTCAGCCACAGCTTGACGTTGTCGTCCGCCCCCAGGCGAACGGCATAGAGCCCACCATGCGGCGAGTAGACGAAGGTCAAGGCGTAGGCTACGCCCCAGTCAGCGGGATAAAATATCTTGTTGAAATTGACCGCCCCGTCCAGGCCGAAGTACTCCAGCCGACGCCACTTTATCTGCCAGCGCTTGCTGTCGTAAGACTTTTCGTAGTCGATCTCGCTCTCGGGGGCGTACGCCTCGTCAAAGCCGACGTTCTGGTCGTTATTGAAGGCGCCGATGACCATCCACGCCGCTACCGTGCCGAGCC
Source organism: uncultured bacterium (assembly GCA_965372475.1). Lineage (GTDB taxonomy): Bacteria > Oederibacteriota > JAUXIB01 > JAUXIB01 > JAUXIB01 > CBDVCL01. Next base: position 3,383 of record CBDVCL010000118.1, read on the forward strand.
CGGCGAAGCGCTCGCGCGCGCCGACGGTATCACCGTTCTCCAGCAGCAGCAGGGCCTGGTTGAACGTCGCGTGCGCCTTGAGCGCCTCGCCCCGGAAATTCTCGCGGCAGTAGTCATAAGCGCCGCACAACGCCTTGCGGCGTTCGGGCGTGATATTCAGCCGCGCCGCGGCATACATATAGAGCTCGGTCTCGGGCCGCTCGACCTTTATCAGTTTCAGCAACTCCGCGAACGCCGCCGCGTAGTCTCCGGACATGGTATAGATATTCGCCAGGAGTTCCCAGGACTTATACCTGATGTAAGCGGATTCTTCAGAGGGATCCGTCTCGACCAGCTTCTCCGCCTTCATCGCCAGGGCCTCGGCCTCTTCCATATCTACGCGGTAAAGGAACCTGGCCCAGGCCAACCGCAGGCAGAGCTCGGCGTTATCCTCCTCTCCCAGTTTCTCCTCCCAGCCGGCGATGGCCTGTTTCACCTTGGACGGATCCAGGCTCAAAGGAAACTCGGCATGCGAGGATGACGCGAGAAGCAGGACAATGACTATCAGGCCGGTTGTTCTCTTCATAACATCATACCGTCTGAGAACCCACGATTTAACTCTCGCGGAAAGCGCGGAAACTTCGCGGAAACCGCGCAGAGCTTCGAGCGGAAGCCTGCCGCGTCCTCCGCGCCCCGAGAAACCCCGAACTTGTCGAGGAAACACCGAAGCGCTCCGCGTCCTCCGCGAAACAGGTTTTCCGGAAGCATCAACACGTGAATTGGTATACTATCACATTATCATTCCCAAAACCAGCCCCCTCTAGTATAGAATAGACAGGTAGTAGGTGGGGCAGGATAACCGAGAACTGCTTGTCCTACGAAGCCCCTGCGCCCCCATGTCTTCCTGTCGGCAGACAGGAATGGGGGCAGACGGCAGGGCGAAATAAGAAGAACCGAGAACCGTGTCCTTGCCGATTTCAGCACTATCACTTGGCTTTGTCTCTATCGTCTTCCAAGTGACATTGCTGCGCGAGTTCTTTGTCACCTTCCAGGGCGATGAGATCTCCTGGGGATTGGTGCTGGCGTCGTGGCTGGCGTGGACGGGTCTCGGGGCTCTTGTCGCAGGACGCGCTGGTCCCGTGTCCCGTGTCCCGAGTCCCGTGTCCTTACTCACCACCTGGTCAATCCTACCTCTTCTCATCGCCACGTCCCTCATCGCCACCCGCACACTCAGGTCAATGATCGGCGTGATCAGAGGCGAAATGCTCGGGCCGGGGCAGATGGCCCTGGCGGCATTGCTCCTGCTCTCCCTTCCCTGCCTCGCCCTGGGGGCCCTCTTCACCCTCACTGCCCGGGCATGGAAGAAGGAAGGCAATGCCGCCAGTCGCGTCTACTTCGTTGAGTCCTGCGGCTGTTTGCTCGGCGGCATCTTCGCCTATTTCATCTCCTATCGCCTCAGCTTGCCCGTGCTTATCTCCCTCTTGTCCTTGTCTTGCCTCGCGCCGCTCGTGCCGATGTTGAGGCGATTCGGGGATCGGCATTCTCTCTTCCCCGTCTACCGTCTACCGTCCGCAGCAATCTCCGATATCACATCAAGGATGATTGCCGCCGCCCGCCGTCTCGGCGGTCGTACTGTCTACCTGATAATCCCCGTCCTGTGCGCCGCGATCTCCTACATGCTGTCCCCGCAAATCCACGCGTGGTCCGTCCGCATGCAATGGCCCCACGAGACTATCATCGCCTACCGCAACACACCATACGGCAACATCACTGTTGGCAAGGAAGAGGAACAACTCAACTTCTTCCTCTGCGGGCGCCTCGGTTTTTCGGTGCCGGACGAATTGACCAACCAAGAGCTGTTCCATCTCCCTTTGCTCTTCCACCCACAGCCCAAGCAGGTGCTGATCATCAGCGGCGCGCTGGGCGGCGGCCTGAACGAAGTGCTGAAGCATGATCCAAGAAGAACCGACTACACCGAACTGGACGGTGAACTTTTCGCGGTAGCGGAGGCGGTGTTATCGGCGGGGCAGAGGGCCGCTCTGCTCGATCCCAGGATCAAGAAGCACACCGCCGACGGCCGAGCCTTTCTACGCAACGCACCCAATACTTGCAACGCATTACAGGAGCAGCTCGTGTCGCTACGCGATACCCAAAACCCCGCTAGCATCTTTAATATCGGTCAGTCCCCGGAGGGGGCAATACCCAATACTGTCGAATTGTATGACGTGATACTTCTCAATGTCCCCAGCCCTCTCAATGCCGCGGCAAACCGCTATTACACCGAGGAGTTCTTCGCGCTGGCACGTAAACGGCTTAGAGAAGACGGCATCCTCAGCATCCGCATCCCCTTCAGCGAGGGATACTTAGGCCCCGAGATGCGTCTGCTGTGCTCGTCTATCCTCAGGGCACTGGAAGAGAACTTCCCTTGCACGCTGTTGATCCCCCGCGAGGGCGGCATCGTGCTCGCCTCCGCCCAATCGCTCGACCCCAAGGTCAATTTGCTGATAAGCCGGCTGCGCCAACGCCGTATCAGCGTGCCATCGCTGGGGCGCCGTCGGCTGGACTACCTGCTTGATGCCGACCGCAGGATGCAGGCGGAGGCGATGCTGGCGAACGCCAGAACGGTCAACCGCGACCTCAAGCCCGTGTCCTACCTTTACAGCCTCGCTCTTCAATCCAGCCAATACGGCAGGAAGATAGGAGACTTCTACCTGGCGCTTGACAAGCGATACAGGCACATCCTCTTTCTCTTGCCGCTACTGCTGCTCGCGCCGCTTGCACCGAGGATGCCACTTCGCCGCCCTACTTCGCCTTCTTCCCTATCTGCTAAAGAGAGGAGAAGAAACCTGCGAAGGGCAAAACGACCTTTCATATATACCACCCTCGCCGTTGCGGGCTATTCCGGCATGTCGCTGGAGGTAGTTTGCCTGCTTTCGATGCAAGGCCTGATCGGCACGGCCTACGGCAAGTTGGCCTTGCTGGTAAGCTTCTTCATGCTGGGAATGAGCATCGGCAGTGGGGTCTTCCGGCGCCGCAAGTTCCCCGCGCGGCAGGACCTGACCAGGTTGCTCGCGGCCCTGTCCTTCCTGTGCCTGCTGCTGCCGCTGGCGCTCAATATCGGCTGTAATTGGCCAACTCTTGCCCTGGAGTTCTTCTATTATATATATATCGCCTCTGTAGGATACACCGTGGGCGCCCTTTTCCCCGTCTGCTGTGCGCTGATGCCGAAGCGAGACCAGCAACAAGCGTCCGGCCCCGCTTACGCGGCCGATATCGGCGGCGCATCCCTGGGAGCCCTTCTCACCGGCGCCCTGGCAGTCCCTATCCTCGGTGTCACCGCCGCCTGCCTCAGTGTCGCTTCACTCACCCTAGTCCTATTCATCGCCACCTACTCCTCAAGAAAAACGTTGTAATACGTACGCCTTTCACATACCATCTGCGTAGACAAACAGTCACAGAATACTTGGTCTCGCGAAGATGTCGCGAA
>CBDVCL010000119.1:0-6833 GCA_965372475.1 uncultured bacterium
TTTGAGCGTGCCGTCGCGGCTGACATCCGTGATGATCACGGCACCGGCGCCGTATTCCGCCGCGCGCTCGATCAGGGCGCTGGCCCCGAGCTTGGCGCCTTTGACCCAGCCTTCCACTTGCGGCTTGCCGTCCTTGAGATCCACGGCGACGGCGACGATCCCCTTGAAACGGCGGCAGGCCTCCTTGAGAAAGCCCGTACCCGTGACCGCCTTGGTACCGAGGATGAGGCGAGCCGCGCCGGCGTCCTTGTAGGCCTGGAGGTGCGCCATGTCGCGCAGGCCACCGCCGACCTGTATTTCCATCTTCTTCTCGCCGAGGATGCGCTTGATGATCTCACCGTTGACGGGCTCTCCCTTGAAAGCGCCGTCAAGGTCGACGAGGTGCAGGCGAGAAGCTCCCGCCTTCTGCCAGCGGCGCGCCATCGCCACAGGGTCATCGCCGTATATCGTCTCTTTGGAGATCTCGCCTTTAACAAGCCTCACGCACTTGCCGTTCCTTATGTCGATCGCGGGATAGATGTTCATTGTCGCGTGTCGCGCGTCGCGCGTCGCGTGTCATGCGAGTCCCATTGACCTGAGACACGAGACCCGGGACACGAGACTAATCTATGATCCCCTTAGAAGTTACCTTCCTACCATCCTTCTCAAGCGCCATGCGCAAGGCGCGGCCCGTGGCCTTGAAGGCGGCCTCGAGCAGATGGTGGGTGTTCTTGCTTCGCTCCATCTTCAAGTGCAGGGTGATGCCGGCATGGGTGGCAAGAGCGCGAAAGAACTCGTCGAAAAGCTCGGTATCAAAATCGCCCACTTTCTTGCGGCTGAACTTGAGATCAGACTGGAACACGGGACGGCCGGAGAAATCCAGGCCGGCCAACACCAATGTCTCGTCCATGGGCAGAAGCGACTGGCCGTAACGCCTGATGCCCTTTTTCACCCCCAGCTTCTTGGCGATGACCTGGCCGAGCGCGATACCCGCGTCTTCCACGCTGTGGTGGTGGTCCACCTCCAAGTCGCCCTTGATCTCCATGTCTATGTCGAAACCGGCATGCAGCGTGAGCAAGGTCAGCATATGACCGAAGAAGTTCATATCGGACTTGATCTTCGCCTTGCCTTTGCCGCGGAGGTTGAATGTGCGAATAGTGATATCCGTTTCCTTCGTTCTTCTTCGGTAGATTGGTTTTCTTTTCGCCATTGTAGTTCCTTTCGGGTATTGAGTAGCGCGAAGCGCCACGGGCCCATCCTGTTATGCGTTACTAGTATTGTGTATTGGGTATTGAGTTTTCTCAGGGAATCGGACGTACACCCAATACTCACTACCCAATACTCAATACAGCTTCAAAATGCTTTTTCCTTCTTCAACTCCTTCAACGCCTGAAGCAACAGGTCATTATCCTTGCCGCTGCCCACGGTGATACGCAAGCACTCCTCCAGGCGACGCACCTTGAAATAACGAACCAGGACCCGCCGCCCCTTCAGGCGCGCATAGATATCTTCCGCCTTCGGCGTAGCTACCAAGAGGAAGTTCGCCTGGGACGGGTAGACGGTGAAGCCCAGTGCCGATAATTCCCCCGCCAGGCGCGCCCGTTCGCGTATCACCGCGTCACGGTTCCTCCTCATGTGCTCCTGGTCGCGCAGGGCGGCGGCGCCGACAGCTATGGCGAGAGCATTCAGGTTATAGGAATCCTTGACCCTGTACAATCCCGCAATAAGCCCCGGCTCACCGAGCGCGTATCCTATGCGCAGGCTGGCGAGGGAATAACCCTTGGAGAGGGTGCGCACAATGATCAGGTTCTTATGCCGAGGCAATAATGCCAGGCTGTCCTTTTCGGCGAAGTCGATGTAGGCCTCGTCCAGGACAACCACGCCGGGGAAACCCGCTACGAGGCGCTCAATGTCCTCCGCCGGGAAAAGCGTGCCCGTCGGCGTATTGGGCTGGGAGAGAAAGAGCAGTGAACCGCGCGCCAGGCAGAGTTCCCTGGGCAGTGAGAAATCATCCTTCAAGGCAAGGTCGTATTCCTTGTATTCCAAGCCGTAAACCTGGCAAAGGACGCGATAAAGGGAGTATGTCGGGTGGGTCAGCACCACCCTCTGATCGCACTTGCCGCAGGCACGTATGATGATCGCAAGGATATCATCGGAACCATTGCCGCAGATGATGCCCTGCTCGGCATGACCGGTCAACTCGCTAACGGCCTTTCTCAATTCCCCGCCCATGGGGTCAGGATAGAGCCGCAAGCCGCCCGAAGCGGCGAAATCGTCGATGGCCTTCTTTACCGCCGGGGACGGCGGAAAGGGGTTCTCGTTGGTGTTGAGCTTGAGGTAGCCGCCCTCGGCGGGTTGCTCGCCCGGTACGTAGGGATCCATTTTCTCGATGTCTTCTTTTAAGTATCCCATTACCTTGTATTGAGTATTGAGTAGTGAGTATTGAGTATCGCGCAACGACAAGCTCTGCTTATTGAGTTACTCCAGCATGGCCCTGTCACAGACCCAATACTCATCACCCAATACCCAATACTCCACTATCTCTTCAATCTCTTCTCAACCGCCCTCGCATGACCTTCAAGCCCCTCCAGCCGGGCCAGGGCTGTCACGTCGGCCGCAACGCGATGGAGTGCCCCCTGCGTGTAGCCAAGTATACTGAGCGACTTGACGAAATCGTCACACCCCAGCGCCGAGGCAAAACGCGCCGTGCCGCCCGTGGGCAGGCAATGGTTGGGGCCCGCGTAGTAATCCCCCAGAACTTCCGGCGTCCAGTGCCCGAGGAAGACGGCCCCGGCGTTCCTCGCCTTGCCCAGCCACGGCCGCGGGTCGGCGAGGCAGAGCGCGAGGTGCTCGGGCGCGAACAGGTTGGCGCATTCCATCGCCATATCCATGTTCCCCACGACATAGATCATGCCGAGCGCGAGCGACTTCGCGGCGATGTCCCGCCGTGGAAGTTGTCTCAATTGTATCCCCAGCTCCTTTACCACTGCCAGGGCCAGGATCTCAACGGTAGTGACCAGTACCGGCACGGCAGCGGGATCGTGTTCCGCCTGGCCTAAAAGGTCCGCGGCAATGGCAGACGGACTGGCCGAGGCATCGGCGAGGATCATCACCTCTGAAGACGAGTTGAAGCCGTCTATACCCACCGCGCCGAAGACCAGCCGCTTGGCCTCGTTGGTGACCGCGCTGCCGGGACCGACGATCTTGTCCACCTTCGGCAGTGGAGGCACGCCGTAGGCCAGCGCCGCTATCGCCTGTGCGCCGCCGCACTTAAACACCTTGTCGACGCCACATTCCCGCGCCGCCGCCAGCATGTAGGGGTTTACCGAACCGTTGGCCGCGGGGGGCGTGACCACAACCACCTCGCGAACACCGACTATCTTCGCGGGGACAGCGCACATGATCAGCGATGAAGGCAGCGGCGCCTGGAAGGCGGGAGCATATATGCCCACCTTCTCAAGCGGGCGGTATTCCATGCCGCGGAAGTCGCCCTCCGTGCCCCGCTCCAGCCAGGAGTTTCTCACCTGGCGGCGATGGAAACTCTTGATATTGGCGATGGCGTGGCGCATGGCGGCCATCACATCGGCATCGACCTCCTTCATCGCCTGCGCATACTCGCCTTTCTTCACCAGCATCTTCGAGGCCGTGATCTTCTTGCTGTCAAAACGCCTCGTGTAACCCAGCAGGGCGGTCGTGCCCCGGCGTTGAACGTCCTTCACGATCTTCGTCGCGATCCGCGCCGGGTCGCCCCCCTTTATGCGCGGCGGCGGCCCGCTGCGGTGGAGAATGCCGACGGCTGTCTTCTGCTCACGCGGCACCCGCTCGCGCAGCAACGCTATTATCGGCTTATCTTTCTTCATCGCATCCCCTTTTCTTGTCCACAGATTTCACAGATTACACAGATTCTTCTTTCGAACTTCGATTATGCATCTCTTCAAGACCACCCGCGTTTCTCTTTCAGTGCGACCAATCAGATACGGACCGCCAACATATCTTCTCTTGTATCATGCACAAACCTAATCTGTGAAATCAGTGTAATCTGTGGATTCTACTCCTTCTCCTTTTGGCGCTTGATAGAGGCGCCGAGTGAGCGCAGTTTGCCGACCATATTCTCGTAGCCGCGGTCCAAGTGATAGACGCGCCTCACAGCGGTCCAGCCACGGCCCACCAGGCCGGCGAGGATAAGCGCGGCGCTGGCCCTGAGGTCGGAAGCCATGACCACCGCCCCGCTCAACACCTTTACCCCCTCAATCGTCACCTTACCGCCCTCTATCTCTATCTTCGCTCCCATGCGGCGCAGTTCCGCCACGTGCATGAAGCGCCCCTCGAAGATGGTCTCGCGAATGATGCTGCATCCGGGGGTCACGGCAGCCAGCGCGGTAAACTGGGCCTGCAAGTCCGTAGGAAAGGCGGGGTAAGGACCCACGCTTATCCTGAAGGGACGAAGTTCTCCATGCCGCTTTATGCTTACACTGTCGCCTTTCAGCCGCAGGCGGCAGCCCGCCTCTTTCAACACTTCCAGGACCTTCTCCATGTGCGCCAGGGGACAATCCAGCAGGCGTACCTCTCCCCCGGTCATGGCTGCCGCTATCAGGTAAGTACCGGCTTCTATCCTGTCGGTGATCAGGGAGTAATCGACCCCGTTCAACTCCGGCACGCCCTCGATGCTGATGCGCGAGGTGCCGCCTCCCTTTATCTTCGCCCCGGCCGCGCGCAAGAAATTGACACAGTCGACGACTTCGGGCTCACGCGCGGCGCCGTCGATAACCGTCTTTCCCCGGGCCAACACCGCCACGAGGAGCGTATTCACCGTGGCTCCGACACTGCTGCCGTGAGGCCCACGAAGGTTTACCCGTCCTCCCCGCAATCTTTCGGCCTCGGCCTTGATATAGCCGTGCTTGATGCTCACCTTGACACCCAGGGCGCGCAGGCCCTTGAGGTGCAGGTCGATGGGGCGCTCGCCGATGGCGCAGCCGCCGGGCACGGACACCTGGGCCTCGCCCAACCTCGCCACGGTCGCGCCGAGCACGTATATCGAAGCGCGCATGGTGCGAATGAGGTCGTAGGGGGCGAGATGCTTATGGTAGCGACGCGCGTCGATGGTGAGGCCATCGCCGCGCCGCCGCACCACCGGGCCCAGCATACCGATACTCCTACCCATGGTGTCGACGTCCTTGAGGCGGGGAACGCCGCGCAGGACGCTCTTGCCACGTGGCAGGGACGCCGCGGCCATCACGGCCAGGGCAGCGTTCTTTGAGCCGCCGATCTTGATGCTACCGCGCAGTTTACGGCCGCCCTTTATGACTATGCGCTCCATGATCCAGACTCGTCTGTTAATCCACAGATTTCACCCTACGCCGCCCCCTCGTCTGCCCCCATTCCTGTCTTCCGACAGGAAGACATGGGGGCGAGGGGGCTACGAAGGGTCCAGTCCTACGATGCCCTTCGACGCTGAGCCCTTCGCCCTGAGCGATTGAAGCGAAGGGCTCAGGGGCGAAGTCCTTCAGCGAAGTAGGACAGATTGTCCTTTGTGGCTTCCATCTTCATGTCTTTCCGGCTCAAGTCACACAGATCTTGAAAAGATTACGCCGATGGGTACCGGCTACATATACCAGCGTATATAATCCCACGCAGGCGGGACAATTATACTATAAAGAATACAATAGTGCTACAATAAGGCGCCTTGGATCAACGGCTCCGGGCCTTATACCAATGATAAGACGTGTAAAGACAAAGACGAGGCGGAAACGCCGGCGCGAACCCGTTCTGATACCCCTGCTGAAGCTTCTCTCCCCCTATCTCCTGCTCTTACTCGCTCTCTTTCTGATCACGACAACGCGCCCCCTGGGACGGGACAATTCCCTGGCTTTCAACCGCATCAGCGATGCCGCCGCGAGCTGGTCCGATTCCGCACGAGCCCATCCCTATGCCGAGGCCGTCTACTATCCGCTCTATCGTCTCTTGTCCCCGCTGTGCGCTGACGACCTATATGCCTTTCAACTCATCAGCGCCCTCTGCTTTGCTTGCTCCATCCTTCTTTTTCACCGTCTGTGCCTCTCCCTGTGCCACGACCGCCATACCGCCCGCCTGCTCACCGTGGTCTTCGTCCTTAACCCGGTCAACATGGAGCTGCTAAGCCGCTGTGACCAAGACCTGCTCTTCCAGCCCTTGATCCTGCTGCTGCTGGCAGGCGCCAACCTCTACCTGTCCCGCCCGGCAACCGAGCTGGCCTGGGGCCTGGGAGCTTTGTGCGCCTTTCTCTTCGCCCTGTCCTGGGACCTGCTCTTGCTGCTGGTCCCCGTGCTGCTCCTGCCTTTCCTGGTGAGGAAGACCTGGGGCGGTGAGGAGCGCCTGGGACCGCTCGTGCATATCCTGCTCTCCTTTCTCATCACCAGCGTAGCCCTGATATCCGCGCGCGAGCTGTCCGCCGGGCGGGGTTTCGACGCGGGGACGATATTCGCCTATTATTACCAACCGCCGCTTACGCCGCAGGGCCCCCTTGCCGCGGCCATCTCCTGGGCAAGCCTGGGAAGGACTTTCATCTATGCCGGCCTGGCGATACCCGCCGCCTTCTTTCTCCTGCCGCACTCCCTACCCTACTATGCCGGCGACCCGGGTTTCTTATCCTTCCTTTCCTCTTCACTCCTACTCCTGCTCCTGGGGGCGGTGTTGTTTGCCTTCCACCATGTCCTGGGGCGTCCGGAACGCTTCCACATCTTCCTGTCTCTCGGCCTGGTGATCTGCCTGCCGGCGACGGTACTGGTCATAGCGCACCCGCCACAACCGCGTGCCGACCACCTGCTGATGATGTTCCTGCTGTTGCTTGCCCTGGCCCTGAGACCCGTTTCCTCCCT
>CBDVCL010000120.1:0-6805 GCA_965372475.1 uncultured bacterium
CGGAGAGATCGAGCAGCCATTTCTCCAGCTCCGCGGCGGACTTGATCTGCCGCGCTTCCAGTTTCTCGAACAATTCCACGACTTGTTTGACGTCTCCCATATCAGCGTCGCCGGGAACGTATTTCCTCTGCTTGTAGCGGGGGAGCTTTGAGAAATCCAGTTCGGTGTTATTGGTCATTTGGGATTTGTCCCTAAGTATCGGGTAATGAGTATTGAGTGATGAGTATTGAGTGTAGAGTATACCGTACATCGTCAGTCAGCCACAAGTGTAGTATAATACGCTTATGGTAACAACACCGTTCCGTGAAGAGGTCTTCAAGGTCGCCAAGCGAATTCCCAGGGGCAAGGTGTCCACCTACGGGCATATCGCCAGGTCGCTTGGCACCAGCGCGCGCGCCGTGGGCAACGCTATGGCGCACAACCCCTACGCGCCTGTCGTTCCCTGCCACCGCGTCGTGGCTTCGGGCGGTTTCATCGGCGGCTTCGCGGGAAGCTGGGGGAAGGGCCCGACCATCAAGCGGAAGACGGCGATGCTTAGGCGGGAGGGAGTGCTGGTCAAGAACGGGTGGGTTGTGGATTTTGAGAAGGTGCTGTTCAAGCCCTGACCGTGCAGCGTGCGTCGTGCGGCGCATGTCGTTGGCATGATAGCGGACGATATGCGAAATGCGATGCCCGACGAACGAGACCAATGAACGAAGACGACGTCAAATCAACGATCAAGGTCTACGGCGGCCTGCTGAACAGCCACGGCGCAGACAGCTCAATGGGCCTGGGCTGGAGCAGTAGCGCCACGCAGAAGGTGCGTTTCAAGGTCCTTGCCGAGATAGCGCCCCTCGAGGGGTGTTCGCTGCTTGATCTCGGTTGCGGCGTGGGCGACCTCTATGGTTACCTGGTGCGGCAGGGGCTGAAGATAGACTACTGCGGCGTGGACGTTTGCCCGAAGATGATAGAGGCGGCCTGCGGCAAGTACCCGGGCACCGAGTTCCTTGAGGGTGACCTGGAGCAGGCGGTACTGGGCAGAAGATTCGACTACGTGTTGATAAGCGGCACCTTCAACTGGACGATCAGCGACAACAGGGGATTGGCCCTGCGCGGCCTGAAAAAGGCCTGGGCGGTGTGCAACAAGGGAGTGGCCAGTAATTTCCTCTCCACGCGCGACCCCTACAAGGTGGATTACCTCTACTACTTCTCGCCGCAGGAGATGAAGGAGTATGCCGAAAACGTTGCGCCGCGGGTGGAGATGAGGCATGACTACAAGCTCTACGATTTCACGCTGTACCTGTATAGGGACACGCGACGCGGCACACGCGACACCCGTCTTCGTCAAGAGTACGGCGGGAACGCGGGACAGCACAAGCAAGGGCACTTCGACTAACAACCCGCCTTCTTGAGGTATTCGCCCTGCGGCAGGACGACTATCCTGGCGTTGCCGCCGTACTCGTCCAGGCACTTGCGGATGCCGTCTTCCACCGTCTCTATCGGTTCCACGAAGAGCTGGGCGGCTTGCGTGGGCGAAACGGCGCCCCCCTTGCAGTAGAGCATCACCTTGGCTATGCGCAGCACCTTGCACAACTCTTCCAACATCCACTGGTCGATGACCACTTCCTGCGCCTGGCCGAGGCGCTCGATGAAGACGTTTATGTCCTCTATGCTGTTCACCAGCTCGCGGAACTCCTTGCTGCCCACCCCTTCGCTCAACTGACTGGCGATGATGATCGTGCCGTCCTGCTTGACCAGGTCGACGGCGGCGACGATGCCCTTGATAGCCTGGTAGAAGGTGGCGTCCAGCGGGTAGCCGGTACAGGAGGTGATCACCACGTCGGCGCCCCCGGCATAAGCCACCTCTATGTGCCGCTCGAGGAAGTCTACTCCCGCCTGGAAAGCTGCTTCAAGCGCGCCGGCGAACACGCCGGCCACGTGGCGCCTGTCCTTGAGCACCACGTTGAGGATCATCTCGGCCCCGGCCAGTTGCGCGGCGGCGGTGAGTGCCTCGTGGACGGGGTTGCCCGCCAGTGTGCCGTAGCGGGCGTCGGGGTGTTCGAGTATCGCCGGGCTGTGCGCGAACTTGATCGTCTCAGCGGCGCAGATGCCGGGGCAGACCGATTTGCGGCCGCCGGAGTATCCGGCCATCAGGTGCTGCTCGATCATGCCGACCAGCACGCGGAAGTCAGCTTCCAGGTAGAGCTTGTTGACGAGCACGGGCATGCCCTGGGGGGTCTGGCCGAGCAGTTTGCTGTCCGCGGCGTGCCGCGCCAGGTGATTGACTATGCGGTAGGCGCCGGCGGTCTCCGCGCCCAGCATTTCGACGAGCTCCTGTTGCGTCGTGGCGCGGTGCAGGCCGGCGGCCACGAGGATAGTGATCTTGTGCCGCGGCACTCCTGCCGTCTCTATCGCCGCCAGCAGTTGGGGCAGGAAGGCGGCGTAGGGGAGGTAGCGGGTGACATCCGAGATCACCACGCAGGCGTTGCGCTTGCCCCTGAGCATCTCGGCGAGCGGCGGACAGCCGGTGGGTTGGCGCAGGCAACGCTCGGTTTCGGCCCCGGGATCATCAAGCGGCCGCATATCGCCGGGCAGCAGCACGGCGTCGAGATTGGCGTCAGGCACCGTTACCGGCAGCAGTTCGCGGCCGTAGGGCAGTTCTATTCTCATCCTGATCGTTTGGCGCGCAAGGGGACCTGGTGGTCACTGATCACGTGGTCTACTTGCTTCACCTTTATCACGGGCAGATTGCCGCGGGTCGATTTCAGCTTGCTGGAGTCAAAGAGTAGCACGCTGCGCCGCGCGGCGCGGAGCATCGACTGTTTCGCTTCGATCTCGAGCGGGTTGATGTCGAGCAAGGTGCGGCGGTCCGGCGAGATGCCGGTGGTGGAGAAGAAGCACCAATCGGTGGTCACTTCCTTGAAGAAGTCAGCCACTTGTGGTCCGACCAAGGAAGAGGTAGTGCCCTTGAGTATGCCGCCGGTGATCAGCACCTCAACGCTCGGCGCACGGCGCAGCGCTGCCGCCACCTCCAGGCAGTTGGTGATCACGCGCAGCTCACCGCGCGAGCTGAGCTCGCGCGCCAGGTAGTAAGAGGACGAACTGGGGTCGAGTGACACGGTCTGTCCGTCTTTGACCAGGGCGGCCGCCTTGCGGGCAATGGCCGCCTTCTTGTCGGCGTTGATGTTACGGCGCTTCTCCATGCTGTCCTCGACATATTCCAGCCCCGCGGCGGCCAGCATCACCCCACCGTGCACCTTCTTGATCGCGTGGCGTGGCGATATGCGCTGGATGTCGCGCCAGAGCGTCATGCGGCTGACGCCGAGTAGTTGCTGGAGTTCCGCGAGCTCAACCACCCGCTTTGACTTAAGCAAACGGAGGATCTGTTCCTCCCTTTCTACCTGCAGCATCTGTGCTCCTCGGCTTCGCTTAGCCGCAGCGGTCCGCGCCGTTGCCAAGCAGCGCCATTATCTCGCGCGCGACGATCAGCTCTTCATTGGTTGGTAATACCGCCAGCTTGGTGGGAGAATCATCAGTGGATATCAGGCCGCCTTCTCCCGGGTCGGCGTTTCGTGCATCGTCAAGCACGATGCCCAGTTGGTCGAGGCCGCCGACGATCTGGCGGCGCATCGCAGCCGACTTTTGGCCTAGGCCGCCGGTGAAGGTGATCAGCTCAGCGCCGTTCAGCACCGCGAGATACTCGCCGATATAGCGCTTGGCGTAATAGGCGAAAGCTTTGAAGGCCAGCGCCGCCCGTTCGTTCCCCGCGGCCATCGCTGCCTCGATGTCGCGGAAGTCACCACTTACGCCGGAGATGCCGTAGACGCCGGCCTCTGAGCCGAGCACTTCGCGTGTCTCGGCGATGGAGAGGCCCTCTTGCTCCATCACGTAGAGCAGGCCGTAGGGGTCAAGGTCGCCGGTGCGTTTGGCATTGAGCAGCCCGGATTGGGGGCTCATGCCCATCGAGGTATCAAGCGAGGCGCCGTCCTTGATCGCGCAGATAGAGGAACTGCCGCCGAGGTGACACGAGATCAGGCGGTAGTTGGTTCGGCCGCCGAGGAAGAGCTCGCTGGCGCGTTGGCACACGTAGCGGTGTGAAGCGCCATGGAAACCATACTTGCGCAGTCCATGCTTCTGATACCAGCTGTAGGGCACGCCATAGATGTAGGCTTCGGCGGGTATTGTCTGGTGAAACGACGTTTCGAAGAGGGCGGCCAAGGGTGTGTCGGGCATCAGTTCTCCCAGCACCTCGATCGCCGTGAGATACACCTGGTTGTGCACGGGGGCCAGAGGCAGGTAGTCGCGCAACCCCTTGATCACCGCGTCATCGATCAGCAGGCAGCCGCTGATCCCTTTGGCGTGTACCGTCTTGAAACCGACGGCCGAGATCTCGGTGAGGGGGGTGCGCTCGCGCAGGGAGTCGAGTGTGAGGTTAACTGCCTGGCGGTAGTCGGCGACCGGCCGTTCCTGCTCTTGAGGCGCGGCAGAGCCGTGCCGGCAGGAGTAGTGGCCTTGTTGGTCGCCGATCCTTTCGACCGTGGCCTGGAAGAGGATCTCTTCCCCGGCCATATCGTATAGGCTACACTTGTATGAGGTGCTTCCCGGGTTGGCTACCAGTATCTTCATACTGCTATTAAATCACGAAGACTGGGCTTGTTGCAACTTTTCTATCACTTTTTGGGTCATCTTCTCGACCAGGTCGCCGTCCGGCTTGCTTGCCTGCTGTTTCTCGTCTTTGCAGTTAGTGCAGATGGAAACCTTGCCGGGGATATTGAGCCGTTCGCGCACCGCCATCAGCTTGTCGACGTCCTCGCCGGGCAGTATATTCACGTTGCCGAGCTGGATGGATCGGTAGACGATGTGGGCGGAATGCTCCAGCGTTTCCATCTTGAAGTAGGCGTTGAGCAAATCGGTGCCCAGCGTGAGGGCGCCGTGGTTGGCCAACAACACGGCATCCGAGGCCTGGATCAGCGGTTTTATCGATTCAGGTATTTCCGCCGTGGACGGCGTGCCGTAGGGCGCTATCGGCACCGCGCCCAGGGTGAGGATCGCCTCCGGCAGCACGCACTTGTCGAGCGGTATGCCCGCCACGGCGAAGCTGGTGCAGAAAGGCGGGTGGGCGTGGATCACGGACCTGACGTCCGGCCGGGAGCGGTAAACTTCCAAGTGCATCTTCACCTCGCTGGAAGGCCGGTATTTGCCGCCTTCACCCGACAGCACCTTGCCGTCGAAATCCGTCTTGATCATCATCTCGGGCGTCATCGTGCCCTTGCTTACGCCGGTGGGAGTGGTGAGGATCTCGTTGTCATTGATGCGTACCGAGATGTTGCCGTCATTGGCCGCTACGAAGCCCCGCGTCCACAGGTTACTGCCGATCTCGACCAGCGTCCGCTTCAATTGCCACTCGTTCTGCATGGTATTCGCCTCCTGCGGTTTCATATTTCATCGTTGCTAATTCAGCATTCACAATTCATAATTCAATGTGATCCTGCTACACCAGATCACTCAGCAGCTCAGGATGCGGCTGGGTGATCAGCGAGTAGCCGGCCAGCGTGCCGTCCTGCTTGGCGTATTCCAAGGCCGGTTCGAGGCAGAGCCTGAGCGCGTCGATGTCTCCGGTAAGGATCACGAACCCCTTGCCGCCGACCGCCATCGCGCAGTGAACACGCAGCACAGTTATCTCAGCGGCCTTGGCCGCGAGGTCAGCCGTCTTGATCGCGGCGGCTACCGAAAATGTTTCGATGATCAGCGCGCCGTCCGGTTCGGTTTTCTCGGCTACGGCCACCCCGGATATCGCGGGGAAGACGCTTTCCTCGACGTTGGGGATGATCACGTTGGCTACCGTGGCGAAATCGCCCTTTTCCTCGGCCAAGGCCAGGCAGGCCTCGACATCGGCGATCTCGCCGCGCACCACTATCAGGTACTTGCCGGAACAGATCGTCCTGCCGAGCAGCTTGCTGACACGCGTGGACTTGAGCACCGCGTCCTGTATTTCGTATCCCTTGTGGATGCTGGAGAGCTCTATTATGCCGATCGCGTTGGCCTTGCTCATTTAGTTGCTCCTGACCGTGATGCGTGTTTCATCGACCCGGCTGACGACGCCGTCGATCGAGGCGTGAACGGTGGCCGAAACAGTTCCCTGCGGCCTGGCCACCGCTTGGCCGCGGCGCACCCGGTCACCGCGCTTGACCACCGCGCGGGGCGGCTCGCCGGCATAACGGTTGAGCGGCAGGCATACCTCGGCGGGCGCGGGTGCGGCGCTGCTCATAGGG
The DNA here is from genome assembly GCA_965372475.1 of uncultured bacterium. Taxonomy (GTDB): domain Bacteria; phylum Oederibacteriota; class JAUXIB01; order JAUXIB01; family JAUXIB01; genus CBDVCL01. The sequence continues at coordinate 6,252 of CBDVCL010000120.1, forward strand.
CCGGTGTCCTCAAAGGAGGTCAGGCCCAGCCTGCGTCGCAGTTTGGCCGTCGGCGTTTGGCGGTAGCTTGCCATCGGGTGCGGCGAGACCGGCAGCCCTTGCCAGCTCAGCCCTTGCTCGCGGCAGAGGCGTTTCTCGGTGAGGGTACAGCCGCGGGGGTCGAGTCCCTCTGGGCAGGCGAAGACCGTGCACAGGTTGCACTCGCAGCAGAAAGCGCTGCCGGGGTTAAGGCCGCCGTGAGCCGTGTTGAACATCCTGTTGCGCATCGCCAACTCCGGCCGCACCGGGTGTCCCAGCAGGTAACGGGGGCAAAGCTCGGTGCAGAAACTGCACTGGTCACAGGCGGCTTTGGCCATGCGGTCACTCGCTGCCGGACGGGAGTACATCTGGCGCGATGCCAGGTAGGGATGGTCTGCCGGCAGGACGATGATACCGCCCGTCCGCTTGCTGACCACCTCTGCCGCCTCCTGCACCGGCGCGCCCATCATCAGCCCGTCCGCTACCAGCGCGTAGTCGCGCGTGGTGATCTGGAATCCCTTCAGCACCTGCCGGAA
>CBDVCL010000121.1:0-6768 GCA_965372475.1 uncultured bacterium
CTGCATAGGTTGGCACTAGCGACGAGCGACAAGCGACCAGCAACAGCCCTGTCATTCATCTTCTCGGCCATGGTTTATCGAGTTTAGAAGGTTGTGAAAGTTTGGAACGTTTTGAAAGTTGTACGTCAAAATGCAACCTTCTAAACTTTCCAAACCTTCAACTTTCCAAACCCTTTAGACTATCTTCATTATCTTAAGCACCGCCAGCTGCTTGGGCGACTTCGCCATCGCCGCGCGCGCCATCAGTTTGCCGCCGATGCTGGCCGGTGCGAAGGTGAAATCCGCCCCCGCCTGGCGGAACTTGGTGAACTCGTCCTCGGACTTGGCCAGAGCGATGATGCGCAGTTTCTTGCACATGCCGCGGTTCTTCAGGTCCTTGGCCTGGAGGATGACAAAGGCGTTCATCGCATCGTCGTCCGAGCTGGCCACCAGTGTTCGCGCCGTGCCGATGCTCGCCTGCAGCAACACGTCATCGTCCGAAGCGTCGCCCAGCAGAGGGATGGCCTTCTTTTCGACCAGCGAGCCGAGCGCCTTCTCGTCCTTCTCGATGACCACCACCGTCTCGCCCAGGCTTATCAACTCGCTGATTATCTTCATTCCCACCTCTGAAAGCCCGCACACGATGATGTGCCCTTTCAGCCGTCTTGTCTTCATCTTGCCCATGATATGGAACACTCCTTTCAGCCTGTTTTCGATCAAGGGACCGACCAACATCGTCGCCGCAGTGAGGAAGCTTCCCGCCCCTACAAGCACCAACGAGACGCTGAAGAGCCGCCCCGTGTCCGTCATCGGTAAGATGTCCCCGTAGCCCAGCGTGGTGAAAGTCACCACCGTGAAATAGAGCGCTTCCGTCCAAGTGCCTATGTTGTTGAAGTTCTCGCGCAGCAGGTAAGAGCCAACCACGCCATAGCAAAGCGCAAAGAACACCGCCATGCCCGCGACCAACTGTGAGACGGGCGGCACGCCAAACTCCATCGGCTGGGTATACTCCTTGCGGTAGACGTAGAGGTAAAGCAAGGTGAGGGAGCACAGCACCATCGTTAGCCAATCACCGCCCTTGAAGCCGCTGTTCCAGAACAACAAGCCGAGCAGGATCATCGTCGCGTAGAGCCCGGTCTTCTTCAGCTCCCAGAGGTACTTGCCCAGCAGGATCAGCAGGCCGCCGAAGAATATGGCCACCACGCCGCCGAAACGCACCATCCAGGGGGGCAAGTATTCCGCCCCCCACAGGTTCATGGAGAAGAGCGAAAGCAGGCCGGTGAACAGGTTGATCAACCCGATCACAGCTACCACGCCGGCGACGATGCCGGGGAACAGGGGCGGCTTCACCCTTTCCAGCTCTCTTATCTTCTTCAGCGGATGTATTGGGAACATTGTCTCGTCGCTTGGTTGCCCCGTGTTACCGAAGCCGGCAGTGAATCAATGTGAGAACTATTTTTCAGTCCCGGTAATAGTATCAAGAAACAAAGAAGGAAGCAAGGAACAACCTTCCTCACTTCCTCGTGGCCCTGCAACCCCGCAACCTTGCGACCTTGTGGCCCTGCAACCAACTTACCTGCGCCTGAAGACCAGCCTCTCACCCAGTCCTACGACAAAGACACAGGCGCCAATCGCCGCGACGATGACAATAAATCCAAGCAGACGCCTAAACAGCTTTACCTCTGCTCCAAGGAAGGCCTTTACCGGGCCCCTCTCCACGCTCCCCCGCATGCCCTGCCGCAACTTGCTTACCGGTGAGAACCGTTTCGTGATGCGGCCCAGCCAGAACTCCATCCCCGGCAATACGTAATCGGGCGCTCGCCGCCCCTCGCTGAACTTGAGGATCTTCAATTTCTTGGCAGGAGCCGCCTTCGCCACTGCCTTCGGTTCCTTTGCCGTTTCTTTTTTTCGCTTCTTCGCCGCTTCCTCCTTCTTTTCCGCCTGCCGCTGCTTTGCCTTCTGGGCCGCCTGCTCCTCGGCCGTGATCACGCGGGGCAGTCCGTCTTTGTCCCAAACGATCTTCTTCTCCGCCTTTTCCTCCCTGGGTTCGGGGACGGGTTCGGCCTCCTCGACCGGCTCCTCAAAAACCAGCGCCTCTTCCGCCTCCTCGGTCTCCTCTACCACCTCCTCTACCACCTCTTCAACCACCTCTTCCTCTACTTCTTCCACTGCCTCTTCATCTTCATCTGCGGCTTCCTCAGCCTCCCCTGCCGCGTCCGGTTCCTCCATTTCGCCGAGCAGGTCCTCCAGGTCCCCTATCTCCCCCGACGGTTCAGGAAGTTCATCCCCCGTATCGTCATCCAGCCGCTCCGCGTCTAGCTCGCCGAAGAGCTCCTCCAGGTCCTCGTCCATTGATATCGGAGGCAGGCCCTCATCCTCGGCGGCCTGCACCGGAAGGAAAGGGAAGAACAACAACGCCCCTATCACGCTCAGAAGCAGGAGTCTTCTCAAGATGCACCTCAGGCTAATAGTTCGGTAGTGGGTTACTTTCTCCGCAAACCATATTAACTCGCCACCAAAAGCCGTATAATTCTACCATTATTATCAGCTATGCGTCAACATTTTCTCGATTCACCCACTTGCAATTGCCCGGATCTGTGATAGCATTATTACTAGGGTATATCCTTTATAAGGGGGGGTATATTTGGACGGTTAAGAGTAGTTAATTGCGTCAAATCGCATGAATAGCAGGCATATAGAAAAGAAACTCGTGGTTGCTCTCCTGGCACTGCTGGCACCGACACTCCTCCCGGCGGCGCCGAACGTGAGCATCGAGAAGAGCGTATCGCCCCCGACGGCCATGGTCACCGACACGGTGCGCTACTATATATCTATAGAAAACCTGGGCGACCCCGGTCTCAATACCACTATCACCGACGTACTGCCCCCCGACGTCACCTTCCTCTCCTGCAGTGACTCCTGCAAGAACGGCGGCGGCACCCTCACCTGGGACATCGGCACCATCGATTGCAACACCGTCACCGTTACGCAGACGATCAGGGGCAGTTACGGCGGCAATTGGCCCGACTGGGAGAAGATGCAGACGGATGACGACGACTGGGCCCTGAGCTCCCTCTCAGGCGGCGACAGTCAGCACACTCGCTGGCTATACTTCGAGCCCATCATCGGCAGTGTCGTCACCACGGTCACCTCGGTCAAGGTATTCACCAATTCGCATTTCACGGGCAACCTGCTCATAGAGTTCTCGGCGGACGGCGACCAAGACAACAAAGAAGGCAGTACTCCCCTCTCGCTTGGCCTCGGCTCAGGCGTGGATGTCTGGGAGACCTGGGACATCACCGGTTCCTTCGCCTGGGACGGCGACGCGCTCTCGATGCTCGCCATCTACCTCCAGCACGACAAGGTAGGCGGCGGCAGTAACGTCTACATGGACGACGTCTTCGTCGAGGCGGTCTTCGAGGAATGCGGCAAGGTGGTCTATTATGACGTGATCATCGCCGACACCGCCGCCGCGGGGCAGGTGATCCCAAATACCGCGGAGGTGGCCGGCTCTAACTACGGCACGGTCACCTCTAGCAACGCGCCGCTCACCGTGAAGGGCCCCGACCTGAGGTGTGACAAATCCGCTCAGCCGACCATCGTCCGCCCCGGCGACACCGTGAGGTACCTGGTCACTTACGAAAACCTGATGCAGGGCCTGAACTTCTACGATGACTTCGAGGGCAACTGGGGCGGCGACTCGCGCGCCATCCCCAACTGGACCTGCCCTGACGGCAAGCCCGACCCCTGGATAAACGAGGACGGACTACTCAAGACCACCGGGGGCTACTACCGCATGTACCGCGACGACACGGGACCCATCTGCGGCGGCGCTATCTCTTCCGATGTCTTTTTCGACAGCACCGGTGACGACTCGAACCTGATGTTCTCGTTCGACGTGGGCGGCACGAACAATTTCTACAAGTCCAAGCTCTACTACGACGTGGCCTGCGGCGGCTGGGCCATCGACATGCAGCGCTCCGGCATCTGGGACCAGCCCTGCGGTAACAAGTGCGTCCCAGAGGTGCCGCTCGGCGCCTGGTTCCGCTTCGAGGTGCGCCTCATCGCCCCCGACCACTTCAAGGCCTATATAGACGGCGTCGAGGTATTCGAGTGCAACGACCCCAATGACTGGATCACCGTGTGCGGCTACGCGGGCATCTTCGGCGACGGCTCGGCCGTCGAGTTCGACAATTTCCGCATCGGCGACGACATGCCCGCCAAGAACGTGGTGATAACCGACCCGCTCGACTCAGAGGTTACCTTCGTCAGCGCCTCGCACGGCGGCTACCTCAACGGCAGTACCGTCACCTGGGACCTGGGCACGGTAGAGGGCGGCCAGATGGGCACGCTCACCTACTGGGCGGTGGTGGACAGTGGCGCCAGCGAAGGGACGATAATCCCCGACATCGCCACCTCGGACGCGGACAATGATGACCCCTGGGATTCCACCAACGCCGCGGTGACCGTGGTCAGCCCGGCGCTGGACAAGAGCGCCAGCCCCACCCAGGTAGACGCCGGTGACACCGTCACCTATACCATCGTCGCCACGGGCACGGGCGGCGGCTGGAGCGTCTCTGACGACCACAACGATGGCGCCTTCGTCGGCGTCTGGAAGAGCAGGCGGAACATCTTCAATACCTGGCAAGAGACCCTGGCCAGCGGCTACATCACCCTCGTCAGCAATGCCTCCGATGAGCTGACGCACCAGGGCTCTTACGGGCGTGACGGCACGCTGACCGTGGACGTCTACCTCAAGGAGGGCGATAACGACAACGGCGTGCTCCTGGGATACGACGAGACCACGGACGATTGCTACGTGATAAACTTCTTCCTCGGCTGGAACCAGAACGACGATGACATCCGCCTGCTCTACTGGGACGGCAGCGGCTACACCGTGCTCGACAGCTACTCGGCGCAATACGGCGGCAACACCGTCGTCGACCCCACGGACGGCAGCGGCAACGTCTGGGCCACGGTGAAGGTGATTCGCAGCGGCAGCCGTTTCGACGTCTACGTGGACGGCGTTTACTTCGTCACCCTGGTCGATTCCGCCAACAACATCACCGTGCCCGGCTACCAGGGCTACTTCGCCCACGGCGGCGATTGGCGTTTCGACAATTTCTCCTGGAGCGAAGGCTCGAACCTGGTCACGATCGTGGACACCATCCCCACAAATATGAACTTCGTCTCCAGCTCGCACGCCTATACCATACAGAACGGCCTGATAACCTGGGACCTGGGGGAACTGCCCCCCGGAGGCGGCGCCACGGTGACCTGGGTGGCGGAGGTGGACGTGGCGGCGCCTGCGGGAGTGGAGCATAACTGGGCCACCTGGCTCGTCCCCGGCGATACAGACTACACCTCGCCTGACGCTCCCGTGACCATCGGCGTCTCCGTGCCTACAAACACCAATACGCCAACGCCTACGATCACTGACAGCGCGACCTATACCCCTACCTATACCAACAGCCCTACCCCTACCGTAACCAATACAGACACGCGCTTGCCGACGCCTACCGATACACAGACGGACAGTCCTACGGCCACGGCTACCCGCACCTTCACCCCTTCTGTGACTTTCACCCCCAGCTATACCGACAGCCCGACAATGAGCGTGACCGAGACGGACACGCGTCTGCCCACGGTAACCTGGACCAGTACTGACACGCCAACTTCCACTAACACCGAGACCTTTACCCCCTCGGTGACCTTTACTCCCAGCTATACGGACAGCCCGACGATGAGCGTCACCGAGACGAGCACGCGCCTGCCCACCTATACCACTACGAATACGGATACGTCCACCCGTACTGCTACGGAGACGTTCACTCCCTCGGTGACATTCACGGCGAGCGTTACTGACACGCCGACTTTCACGGTGACAGAAACCTATACGCCGTCGGTTACATTTACTGCGAGCGACACGCACACGCCAACGGATACGGTGACGGAGACGAAGACGCGCTTGCCGACGGCCACCTATACCTGGACCGATACCCCGAGCAATACCCATACGCTGACCTACAGCGCCTCGGTAACCTACACGGCGACAAGGACGATCACGATCACAGGTACGCGGCCCTACACGCGTACGGCGACGGTGACCTTTACACCGAGCAGGACGATCACGATCACGGGTACGCGTCCCTACACGCGTACGGCGACGCCGACGAAGACTCTCCTGCCGACAGCGACCCAGACCTGGACCAATAGCCCGACGCGCTCCTCTACGCCGAGCAATACGGTGCCGTATACCTTCAGCTCCACGCCTACTATCACACCCACGGCGACGCGCACGGCGACGCGCACGCCCACGCTGACCGACGAGCCGGCGGCGACGAACACGTCTACCTTCACGCGTACGGCGACGCGTACAGTGACCGGTTCGGCTTCTCCGACGTCAAGCCCTACCTGGTCGCTCACGGCAAGCTCCACGGTGACCGAGACAGCCACGCGCGCGGCAACGCTGACGGCAACGGCGACGGTGACGCCCACGGTCACCTTCACGGCAACACGCACGATCACGATCACGGGCACGCGGCCGTACACGCGTACGGCTACGGCTACGGCGACGCCCAGCGCGACTCCCACGGCGACTCCCAGCGATACCGTCACCTTCACGCCCTCGGTGACCTTTACGCCCACTTACACGGCAACACCAACGGGGACGCCCACCGGCACCCTTCCGCCCACGCGCACGGCGACGGTTACCTTCAGCGCTTCCACCTCGGCGACGCCAACGCCGACGCGCACGCACACGCCGACTGCCTCGGCGACGGTCACGCC
>CBDVCL010000122.1:0-6762 GCA_965372475.1 uncultured bacterium
ATGTGTATACTATGTCTCCGAACACCCGTTTACCATGTCCCCGGTCTGAACACCCACCAAGGGAGAGGGAATAGGGGTTACTCCGGGAGTACCTCGGGATAGTATTTCTCGAAGAGGTCCTCCAGCTCCTTCTTCTCGGTACACGGTTTGACATAGGTGTAGTAGAACTTCAACAGGTTCTTGTCGTCCCTGCTAAACCGCGTCATTAGCTCCCTGATGCTGTAAAGCCTGAAAACGCTGTCTTCCATCGGCGCCAGTGGCGGCTTGTGGCGCAATCCCAGCGTCTTGGCAATGCCGGCCAATGAAATATGGCGCATCATATCCTCATCTTTCTCCTGCGATACAAACACCACCGCCTTGCTTATAAAGCATTGGTCCGGCTTATACCATTTCATGCTTACCCCGAATTCTGAGTAACCCGCCATCTGGAAGCCGTATTTCTTGGCAGCGAGGTCAAAATCTATGGCGTAGGTGATATGCACGATGATATCGGCCGTTGAGTCATCGTCCGGCTTTTGCACGATCTGCATGCGCGTTCCCTGCAAGGCATCGTTTATCCGCCGCACCGCCCACTTGACGATCTTCTTCTGGTCAGCCGAACCCCCGATCACCGAAAGGGAAGGTTGTCCAGACCACTGGTAACACACTTCCTTCTTCTTCTTCCCTTTCTTAAGGGACTCCAGAAGCATTTCCAGGACCCATCGTTTCAGCTTCTGCCATTTCTTCGCCGCCAACGGCTTCCTCTTCTCAGGGCGCTTCAAGGGCGGCGGCATCGCTTCGGCAACGGGCGCGCTCACCTCGGCCGCTTTCGCCTGCTGTTCCTTGCCGCCCACGGCACTGCCCTGCAAAGACTTCATATAGTCGCGCAACGGCTGGTTGTCCGGATTGATCTTCAGCGAAGCCATAAAGGCGGCGAGGGCCTCGCTTGTCTCCCCCATCTCGATGCACACCGTGCCCAGGGCTTGCCAGGCCTTCCAGTGGTCGGCGTCCATCTTTATGGCCTGGTGATAATAGGCCTTTGCCTGCTCGGCCTTGCCCTGGGAGAGCATCTGGTTGCCGTAGTTGTAATAATCGTCGGCGGTATATGCGGAAAGGGATGGTGATAAGATGATAAGTAAAGAGAATAGAAGGACTGCCGGCCAACGGCTGGACACAGTTCACCCCCTTGAGCGAATGCGAACCTCGGAACTTGGAACTCGGAACTCGGGGCTCGCCAGTTACACTACGCCAAGTTTATCGTGAATCGCCCCCGGCCGCAAGGGAAACTATGCCGTGAGGCGACGCATCAGCCATTCGAGCGGGCCGTAAGCGAAGCGTTTCTTGTAGTAATAGGCAAGCGGCGCGGCGAGGATACAGAAACAGATCGAAGCGTAGAAAGCGGCGGTGATCTGCTGCCCGCCTGTTATCCTCAAGAACAGGAAAGGTAAGAGAATCCCCGGTAGCACGTGGAGTATATATAGAGTGAATGACATCCTTCCCGCGGACGAGAGCACGCTGACTAACCCGCCCTTGAAACGTCTAGTCAGCCAGAGACAGAGGCCGATCACCGCCATCGCCGCTCCCACGGCGTTAATGAAATACATGGGCAGGGGCGGCATCGACCAGGTGCCATAGATCGCTTCCACGTATTCCCACTGCTCATCGCTGGTTTCCGGCCCGGTGACGAGGCCGATAATGCGCAGGGACAAGAGCTTGATGCCAACGGCCATGCCCAGCCCCGTGAAGAACATCCGCTTCGCCACGACGAGGGAACTCAGCTTGCGCCGACCCAGCCAGATGCCGATGGTGAAGAGCCCTATCCAGGGAAAGAGCGGATGATAACCGTTAAAGAAGAGGTTCCTCACAAGCCCGGCAGGCGTCCAGAAGTCGGTATAGGTCAGCGTCTCCCATATCCAGCCCTTTTCGTAATCGAAGCTGGAGATCAAGGCGAAGAAGACGAGGTTCGCGGCAACCACCAGCGACCACAACCAGGCGCCGTGCAAGCCAACGAGCAAAGCGCCGAGCAGGAAGAAGACGCCATAGTAATGCAGGATGTCCCCCGGCCATACCGTGGCGAATAGATAGCCGGCAACGAAGAGGAAGATGCCCCGCTTTACGAGAACATCTCTGCTGCGCTTGCGCGCGAAGAGCAGGGAAAGACCGATGCCCGCGAGCACGACGAAGGTAGCCGATGCCTTGCCCTCTATGTTAGAGGTGAGGGAGACCAACCAGGCGGGGCCATCCACGGGCTCGTCCAGGGCTTCGCGGTAGTTGACGATAACCATACCAAAGATAGCCAGGGCACGAGCGACATCGAGGCCGAGGATTCTTTTTTTCATGATAACTCTCAGTATTGCGTATTGAGTATTGGGTATTGGGTTTACTATACCAGACCATCACGTTGAATTATATCAGTGAATATGTTACTCTCTCCCTTCGCAAAATACGCGATACTCAATACCCACTACTCAATACCCAATACGGAACTCCAAAGTCATGTCCAAAGCCGCATTAAGTTTCACATTCGACGACGGTAATATCTCCACCTACACCAACGCCTTCCCCTTGATGAAGAAGCGGGGTATTGTCGGCCATATCGCCGTGGTCACCGACTTCGTCGGCAGGGACAAGGACCACTACAACTGGGAACAGATCAGAGAGATGACAGACGCGGCATGGGAAGTGATGTCACATTCCCGTACGCACGACCTGTACAAGCTCACGCCCGAGAAGATAGAGCGCGAAGTGGTAGAAGCGAAGCAAATCCTGAACGAAAAGGGGTACGCCGCAAAGGTCTTTAACACCCCGGGCGGCGGCTGGTGGGAGGACGAAGCGCTCAAGCCCGGACAGCCCTTCGACCAGGCGTTGCGGCAGAACTACCTTGGCCTGCTGCCGATCATGCCCCCGGCGGAGATGCAGAAGAAACCCATCGACCCCTATGCCATCGGCCATCTGCAATGCGAGTGCTACGACCACATGGACTGGGGCAAGACGATCGAGGAAATACGCAAGGCGGTCGACAAGACCATCAACGCGGACGCCTGGTGCAACCTGCTCTGGCATGATGTGAAGGGAGTGCACGTAGAGAAGTTTGGCCAAGCTGTGGAGTATGTGGCGGAGCGGGTGGCGGAGGAGAAGGTGGCGGTGGTTGTTGTTAGTGAGTATCTTGGATTATGACGTTGCAAGGTAGCAAGGTTTCAAGGTAACAAGGATATCTATTGACGCAGGTGCCCTTGCAACCCTGCGACCTTGTAACCTTGCAACCAACTATTAGGAGACAAACAACATGGCGTACATACAATGCAGCTACTACAGTGACGCGCTGGGCATTACCACGGCAATGAACGTGATCCTGCCCCAGCCCGTGTCCAGCCAGATTGGCCTCAAGGGTGTGAAGAGCAAGCGCAGCCGCTACCCCGTGCTCTACCTCCTGCACGGCCTCAGCGACGACCACACCATCTGGGAACAGCGCACCAGCATCATCCGCCACGTAAGCGAGTACCCGCTGATCGTAGTAATGCCTACCACGGGAAGGGGCTGGTATACCGACGCAAAGGAGGGATACGCCTACGAGACGGCAATAGCGAAGGAATTGCCCGAACTGGTGGAACAATGGTTCCCGGCGGAAAAGAAACGCGAGGAGCGCTTCCTCGCGGGGCTTTCCATGGGAGGCTACGGCGCGATGAAGCTGGCGCTCAAGTTCCCCGAGCGCTACGCCAAAGCCGTCTCGCACTCGGGCGGCTTCCTCACCGAGAGCTGGATGAACGACCCCGAGAACGACCGCAGTAAAGAATACCAGCGCGTGTTTGGCAAGAAATTCAAGGGAACCGACAATGACATCTTCCACCTGGCGCGTAGATTCGCTAACGGCAAGAACAGGAAGAAACTGCCAAAGTTGCGCCTGGACTGCGGCAAGGACGATTTCTGTTTTGACGTGAACCAGCTATTCCACGCCCACTTGGAAAGGCTGAAGATACCGCACGAATACGAGATACACCCCGGCGAACACGAGTGGGGGTATTGGGATTGTCATATACAGGATACGCTCAAGTTCCTGATGAGAAAGTAGTTGCTCGTTGCTTCCGCCGTCGCCGAGGCTATGGCGGACAAGCGTCGCTCGTTGCTCGTGCTTCGCGGCCGCAAAGTAGGGGCGAACGGCGTTCGCCCGAGACATGCGCCCCTGGGAAAGATAGCAAGATGATAGCATGTAAGGGCGGGTTTCAAACCCGCCCCTACTTCTTCGTCCTCAACTCACCCCTCCGCTTATGGCGTATAAGCGCCAAGCGGATCAACTCGTCCAACAGTTTCGGCAAGGGCACACCTGACAACTCCCACAGTTTCGGATACATGCTGATCGTCGTGAAGCCGGGGATGGTGTTGAGCTCGTTCACGAGCAGTTTCCCCTGCGGCGTGAGGAACATATCGACGCGCGCCATGCCGTGGCAATTCAGGGCTTGGAAAACCTTGATCGCTGTATCCTGTACGCGCTTCAGCTCCGCCGCTGACAACTTCGCCGGCGCGGCAAGTTGCGCGCCGCTCTCGTCTATATATTTCGCCTCGTAAGAATAGAAGCCGCCCTTCTTCGGTATCACCTCACCCGCGACTGACGCCCTTGGTTTATCACCGCCCAGCACAGCACACTCTATCTCCCTGCCCTGCACGGCCTTTTCCAGCAAGACCTTGTGATCATACTTGAAGGCTTCCTGCAATGCCGCGCTGAGCTTTGCGGCAATCGCTACGCGCGACACGCCGACCGAGGAGCCCATCCTTGACGGCTTGACGAAGACAGGAAAACCGAGACGGCGGGCCAGCTTCCACGCCGTGGCCTTGTCCTCCACCGTCAATACCTCGAAATCCGCCACCGCCAGGCCCGCGTCGCGCAGCAAACGCTTTGCTACTTCCTTGTCCATCCCTACCGCGGAGCCGAGAACATCCGCGCCGACATAGGGGATACCCGTCAGCTCGAGCAGTCCCTGCACCGTGCCGTCCTCACCATAGGGGCCGTGCAATATGGGAAACACCACATCAAGTCCGGGCGCACGGCCGTGCGCCCCTACGCCTGATCGTAGGAACCTGCCCTTAAGGGCAGGTTCCACGGATATTTCGGGGCCGCTCGGGCGCAGGCGTTTCAACTCCACGCCGCCCGAAGCCAACAGGGCCCCGGCGCCTTCCTCCAGGTACCAGCGTCCGTCCTGGCCGATGCCGATGAGGGTGACCTTGTATTTCTTGCGGTCGAGGTTACGGTATATTGACCGCGCCGAGATAATGGATATCTCGTGCTCGGCGCTGCGTCCGCCGTATAGAAGGCCTATGCGTAGTTTTCTCGCCATAACAGTAATTCCTGTATTGAGTATTGAGTGATGAGTATTGAGTTGCTTTACCCGATACCCAATACTCAATACTCACTACCCAATACTACCCTTTACTCTTGACCGCACCAGCCAACGCATCCGCGGCGGCGAGCAAGAGGGGCAGCCACGCGGCCTTGAGCTCCTTGCTGCCGAACGCCGGCTCCCATTTCAGCTCGGCGAGCGAATCGCTGATGGCGAAGCAAGAGGCCATCTTCACTTTTCTCGCCTCGGCGACGGTGAAGAGCGCCGCCGCCTCCATCTCCACCGAAAGCACGCCCTCCCTGCGGTAATGCCTGACCTTGCTCTTCGTCTCCCTGTAAGGGGCGTCGGTGGTCCAGGAACTGCCGCGGCGAAAAGCTATCTTCCGTTTGGTCAATGCCTCCCCCAGCTCGTTGGTGAGAGCGGCGTCGGCATAAGAGTAAGTCGTCGGCGCGGCATAATGATAGGAAGTACCCTCCTCGCGCACCGCGTGCGTGCATACCACCGCCTCGCCTGTTTTCATCTTGCGTTGGATCGCGCCGGCGCAGCCCACGGCGATGAAGTGCTTTATCCCCGTGCCGACAAGGAACTCCAGCGCCAGTACCGCAGCGGGAGCACCCAACCCCGCCCAGGTAACGGCAAGCGAGGCGCCGCCCTGTTTGAAGCGGTAGATGTCCTCGTGCATGCGGCCGATCTTCTCCAGCTTCCGCTCCTTGCCGAGCAGCCTGACATGGCCAGGCTGAAAAACAAGCAGGCACGCGATAGGAAGCTTTCCCTTCTTTGCCTTCTTGTCCCCATAGTGATGATTGTATTCCTCCATCGTCACCAGCGAGGGCTCGTCCGGGTTGCCTCTCAGTATTGGCGCGTCATATGCCATTTTCTCTATTGCATTAGATCTATTGCCGGGAATCGGGGTTCGGAAGTCGGATAGGATGCTTCTGACTTCCCCGCTTCCCACTTCCACTTCATTCCGCATTAGACTTCCCTATCTCCATCTGGTATATTATCATATCGTTGCGTGATTGGGAAGTGGGTAGGGACGGGCGCAAGGGCATAGCCCTTCGACTCGCGAACACCGCTCGCTCAGGGCAGGGGTGTAAAGGTGTAAGGGTGCAAGGGTGTAAGGGCATAAGGGCTCAAGGGCTGGAAGGAGGGCGAGATGAACGAAAGATCGATCGCTTCCGTGTTGATTTTAACCACACTCCTGTTGGCTGCCACAACGGCGCAAGCGCAGGAAATGAAGTTTCTCACGAATCAAGTGAGCAAGGCCAGGGCCTTGATAGCCCAGAAGGACTACGACGGCGCACTGAAAGAACTGCGCTGTGCCATGTTCGTCAGCGATACTTACATTGAGCAAAAGAAAGAGCTCTGGCAATACATGGGCTACTGCTACTACGCCAAGGGCCGCGAGGACCTGATAATCGCCTGCTACAAGGTAGCTTTCGTCTGCGCC
>CBDVCL010000123.1:0-6738 GCA_965372475.1 uncultured bacterium
CGATATGCGCTGCACGACGCACTAACATATGTTTCCCAGGTATAGCGGCGTACCACTCCACCCCTCCCTGCATCCCTTGATGACGCGAGCGGCGATATCAGGATAAAGGACAAGGGAGCGAAGAATCTCCAAGCACATGAATTCCGCCCCCACCACCGCTTCGTGCCGCACCACCTTTAGCTCACCCCCCTTCACCTTGCCGGTGTAGAACAAGTTGAGCACGTGGCGTTCCCCGTCCGCGGGCAAGTAATCTCCCACCATCACCAGCTTGCCCACCTCGGCCGCAAGACCCGTCTCCTCGCGTAGTTCGCGTGCCGCCGCATCTTCGGCGTTTTCCCCAGCGTCCACGTGGCCGCCCGGCAGGACCCAGTACTCGCGCCCTCCTTTGCGATGCTTGACCAACAAGATCTCATCGCCGCGGCTAATTATCAGCGCCGAACGGATCTCTATTTCTTCTCTACCGCTGAAAGGCCACATTATCTCACCATTATACACGGCGTCCGCAGTATTGGGTATTGGGTAGTGGGTATTGGGTGGCTACCCAATACTCAATACTCACTACTCATCACCGGAATCTCAAAGGCGCACCCATCCACGCAGCCTACTTGCCGCGCCTTTGAGATTCCTTGATCTGCTTCTTGAACCGCCGCGCCAGTACCGGCTCCATCTGCACCAGCATGCGGTATCCATTCTCGTCAGCTTCCTCCTCCAGTACGCGCCCACGCTCGAAGATGGCCTGCCTTACCGTCTCCAACCGGTATGGCACGTTGAACCTGAATCGTCTCGCTCCCGCCGCCAGCGCCCCTTCCATCAGATCCAGCAGTTCACCTCGGCCGCCACCGTCTATCGCCGAGATCGCCACCGAATCCTTGTATTCGCCCTTCAAGCGCCGCATCCTTCCCGCGGGTGGGCCGAGGTCTATCTTGTTGAAAACGGTCACCAATCTCACCTCTGCCGCGCCTATCTCCTCTAACACCGCTGCCACCACCTTCATCTGGTTCTCGAAGGCCGGGTTAGCCGAGTCCACCACGTGCACGAGTAGGTCCGCGTAGAGCACCTCTTCCAAGGTAGCATGGAATGCGTTGAGCAACTGCACCGGCAGTTCCCGGATAAAACCGACAGTGTCCGTGAGCAATGCCTGGCGGCCGGAAGGGAAACTCAACAACCTGGTCAACGGGTCCAGCGTAGCGAAGAGCTTCTCCTCGGCGAAAGCCCCCGCATCGGTGAGCATATTGAGCAAAGTGGTCTTGCCGGAGTTAGTGTAGCCCACGAGCGAGACTATCGGCAGGGCACCCCGCTTCCTGCCGTCGCGCTGAAGCTGCCTGTGCCGGCGCACTTTCGCCAGCGCCCTCTTTGTCTTGCCTATCTGGAGCCGTATCACGCGGCGGTCGACCTCTATCTTCTGCTCGCCGGGTCCGCGCGTGGCTATGCCGCCGCCAAGCCTCGACATGAAGGCGCCGCGCCCGCCCAGGCGCGGCAGCAGGTACTGCAGGCGCGCCAGTTCCACCTGTATCTTCCCCTCGCTCGAGTGGGCCCGCCGCGCGAAGATGTCCAGGATCAGCTCGGTGCGGTCGATAACATCCTTGCCCAGTTCTTCCTCCAGGTTCCGGCACTGGGTCGGGTTGAGCCGCTGGTTGAAGATGACCGCCTCGGCCCTGGTCTTGCCTATCAGCGCCTTGAGCTCGCGGATCTTGCCGGAACCCAGGAGCACTCTCGGGTCAGGCCTATCCAGTTCCTGGCGAAGCACGGGGAGCAAGCCGATCAAGCCGGCCGTGTCCAGGAGGCTCAAGAGTTCGCTCTCCTCCTCCTCGTGGCTTACCTCCTGTTCCTCACCCTTGATCGCGGTGGTCACCATCAGCACCGGCGGGACCTGTCTCCCAGTCGCTTTCGTCTCGCCCTTTGTCATCGTTTGACCCTTGACCTCTGACTTATATCATAGCCGCCCTTCTTTCGCCCTGCGGAACTAGGACCTCGGGATTCGACCTTGCTTCGAGTGATCTTCGCTTCCTCGCTTGCGAGTTGCGAACTCCGAGCTCCGAATTCCGAGACAATCATCTCAACCGCTTCTTTCGCCTTCACCTCCGAAAGGTCAATCCACCTCGCACCACGCTCTTTGCGAAACCATGTCAACTGGCGCTTGGCATAGTTTCGGGTGGCTTGTTTCATTCGGGTCAGCGCCGTCTCAAGGCTTATCTCGCCGCGCAGATGCGCCAAAAGTTCCCTGCATCCCAGGCTCTCCAGCATCAAGTGATTCGGCGCTCTTTTCGCCATGCTGCGCACTTCGGCCAGCAAGCCCTGCGCCAGCATCGCGTCAACCCGGCGGTCACAGCGCTGATACAGCTCCTGCCGCTGCCGTGTCAAGACGAACTTGAAAGCCGTCCAGCGGGGAGGCGCCTGCCGCCCCTCCGCCTGTTTGCTACTGATGGGCCCGCCGCCGGCCGCGTATACCTCGAGACCGCGGGCGATGCGACGCAGGTCATTGGGCGAAATCTCGGCCGCAGCGAGCGGGTCCACCCTGGCCAGGGCAGCGTGCATCTGCCGGGGATGCATCGTCACCTCGCGCAGGAACTGCCGCCTGATCACGGGGTCGGACCTGGCGCCCGGGAAAAGGCCATCCGTCACTGCCCTGATATACAGGCCACTGCCGCCGCAAAGGATCGGCGCCCTCTTGCGGCGAAGACACCCGCCGATGGCCTTCTCCGCCCGCTGCCCGAAGTCGAAGGCGTTGACCTCGTCTCCCGGTTTGACAACGCCAACAAGGTGGTGCCGCACCGCGCGGCGCAGGGCCGAGGACGGCTTGGCGGTCAGAATGTCCAGGCCGCGGTATATCTGCCTGGAGTCGGCGTTGATGATCTCCCCGTCCAGCCGCTTCGCCACCTCTACCGCCACTTCGCTCTTGCCAACGGCGGTAGGTCCTGCGATTACGAGAAGTGTATCAGCCATAGTGTTGTTGCTAGTCGCTTCCGCCTTCGCCAAGGCTATGGCGGACATGCGTCGCTAGCCCTTCGGTCGTCCTCAGGGCCCTTCACGCCCTGAGAGAGCGAAGCGAGTCGAAGGGTTGCTCGTGCTTCGAACACGAAACGAGCAACGAGCAACGGGAAACGAGCAACAGCTTTCACTTCCTCTTGAACTTCCGATCAAGCTCATCCCGCTTCAAGCGTAAGTACGTCGGCCGACCGTGCGGGCAACGGCCGCCGTCCGCATCAGCGAGGATACCCTCCACTATCGCCCGCATCTCCGCCGCCTCAAGACGCTCGCCGTCACGCACCGCCAGATGGCAGGCCATCACCGCCGCGGCGTCGACGTTTCCCTTGCGCTCGCCGCCAGCCATTGCCAAGTCCGCAAGCATGGCTCGCAAGAACTCCCGCGCCTTGCCACCCCTAAAATCAACCGGCACCGCCTGCACCATAAAAGAACGGCCGCCAAAAGGTTCCAGTTCCAACCCCATGCGGTCAAGCTCCTCCAGGCACTGCCGCGCCGCCTCGGCCTCGGCCACAGACAAGTCTACCCGCTCCGGCTCCAGCAGGCGCTGCGCCGCGCCTTGCAGCTTTTTCCCACCCGCCAGGAACTTGTTGTAAAGCAGGCGCTCGTGCGCGGCATGCTGGTCCACCACAAGCACCTCTCCCTCCTTTATGGCGACGATGTAGAGACAGTCCACCTGTCCCAGCAGGCGCAATCCCGTCTCCGCCGCCCCCATTCCTGTCTGCCGACAGGAAGACATGGGGGCGCCTCTCAGGTAATCTGATATCTCCTCCTGTACGACCCCCTTCTTCCCCCAGAAATCCGGCGCGGCGGCGCCTCTCTCCTCGCCCCGCTCCTTGCCTGCGGACAGCACGATGTCCTGTCCCGTCCCCCTGAGCGCCTCGGCCACCGTTCGGTGCAGCACTCGGTGCACGTGATTACCCTTGCGGAAGCGCACCTCGCGCTTAGTGGGATGGACGTTTACGTCCACCTCGTCCGGGGGCAATTCCACGAAGACCGTCGCCAGGGGGTGCCTGTCGGATGGCAACAGCGTCTGGTAGGACCGGCGCAGAGCGTGCGCCAAGAGCGGCGACTCCACGGCGCGCCTGTTGACGAAGAAGAAGATGCCGCCGCGGTCACGCCGGTGCATGCCGGGCGGAGAGAGATGCCCCGTCACGCAGATCCCTCCCGCCTCGCCGCTCAGTGCCAGCATCTCTTTGGCCTCATCGGGGGTGAAAACGAGGGCGAGGCGGTCGCGTTCCTCCCTGCAGCCGGCGGTGTTCAACAATTCCTCGCCGTCTATGGCCAGGACGAAGTCCGCGCCCATACCGGAGAGCACGAAGCGGGTAATCGTCTTTATCACGTGGCGTCGCTCGGTGCGCTCCGCCTTGAGAAACTTGGCGCGGGCAGGGGTATTGTAGAAGAGGTTAATCACCTCTACCGAGGTCCCCACCGGCGCCCCTTCTACCCCGTCGCCGCTGTGCACACCGCCCTCCACCAGTACGTAGGCCGCTTCCTTGGCCTTCTTGGTACGGCTGCGCAGGCGCAGACGAGATACGGCGGCGATAGCATTCAGGGCTTCGCCTCGGAAACCGTAGCTGGTCAAGCCGTCCAGGTCCTCTAGCGCCGTGATCTTGCTGGTGGAGAAGCGTTGCAGCGCCAGTGCGAGCTCGCCCGGCTCCAGGCCGCGGCCGTTGTCGCGCACGGTGATGTCGCGGCAGATGTTTCCCAGGGTGACGCTTATCTTCTTCGCGCCCGCGTCCAGGGCGTTTTCCACCAGCTCCTTGACCACGGAGGCGGGCCTCTCCACTACTTCCCCTGCAGCTATTTTGGCTGATACCCCGGCAGGAAGGATCTTGACGCGGTTTGGCATGGGGGCATTATACTACGTGCAACGTGGAATTTGTAAAGTTCTCTAGTCTTGAAGGTGCTTCGTGATCCGGTTAGTTTATCTTGCCTGCACCGTGTTACCGTGTGCAGAAGACCCACGGGCTCTCCTTCCTGCACCCGGTAATACTACGGACAGCTTAAAAGCGGTTGGTTTTTCAGTCTGGTTTTTCAGTCCTTCAACAGCATTGGTGATAGCGTTTTGTTGACTTGGTTGCACCGTGTTACCGTGTGCAGAAGACCCACGGGCTCTCCTTCCTGCACCCGGTAATAACATACGACAGGTGGTATAAGGGCATAAGGGTGTAAGGGCTCAACCCTACTTCGCTCAGCAAACCAAACATGATTACCTCGTGAGGACTTCACCCCTGAGGGGCTCAGCCCCGAAGGGCTTTGTAGGGCAAGGGGTGTAAAGGGGTAAGGGCGCAAAGGTTTAAGGGTTCAAGGGTTCAAGAGGACAAAGATATAGGAAGGAAGGGCTTGGGACAAAGAAAAAAGCGGCCTCAATAAGACCGTCCTTCCAGCGTCTACCTTGGGCAGGCACCATCCTTCGCCATTGCCAGCCTTGGCATCCACCCCCCTCTATGTCTGTGTCGCCGCCTTCGGTGTCGACCGGGCGCAAAATACGCCCTCGCACTACGCCCGCCCCATAAAGTTACCATGAAGGGGAGATAGAAATAGCTGGCCTCCTAAACGAGATTTGGTGGTAAAACATTAGTAGCAAAAAGATGTTTAACCCCAAATCTCGAAAGGAGAGAGATGGTATGGATTATTATAGGCTACGGCCTGGCAAGCAGGGGCCTGCCCATACAACCCGGGTGGAAACAAAAAGGGCGGCCAAAAGGCCGCCCTTTTTGTATGCTAATCCGTATTATTACGTTGCCTGCTCTACCTGGTTGACGCCCAGGCTGGCTTTTTCCTTCTGCTTCTTGAGATAATAGAGCACACCCGCGCCGATCAACAGCACGAGCAGGATTATGGCGATTATGGTTCCCCCCATAGCGGCGGCTCCCTTCTTGGGCTTGCTCTTCTTTGGCCGCTTCGTATCCAAAGCGCCAACCGCGGCTACATCATCCATCTCTTCCGCGCTGGCGAACTCATCCCCAAACCCAAACTCGTCCCCATCTGCGATGCGGCTGCCCGGAACCGTGTATACCGCCGCCCGTGCCTCCTCCTTCGCGTCCTGGATCACAGCGGCATCTATGTCTCTGGGTATTCCCAGCACCCAATTCTTCTTGATCAGGTTGGGGTTCTCTATCCGGCTTTCGTTGGCATGATAGATGATCGGCCATTCCCACGGGTCGGCGTAGATCTCTCTCTTGCTCGAGATGTTCCAAAGGTTGTCCCCGCGCAGAACGGTATACGCACTGCCGCCCCCGCTCACAATAGCTTCTACACCCTCTTGCGGCTCCTCGCCCATCGAAGCGAACTCTCCCTCTGCCGCCGCATCTTCCTCCCAAACGCTCCCGCCGGCCGCTTCGGCCTCTTCCAGCTCACTGTCCTCCCAAGCTTCGCCCTCGGCCTGCGGATCATCGCCGAACGACGAGGCGGAAGGCCTGGCCGCGCCACCGCACCCGGCCGCAAATACCAGCGCCAGGATCGCGGCAAATACCGTCAGCTTGCCGAACGTATCTTTCATCGTCTACCTCCTGTTTATCTATGAGACCTTGTTCTCCAAAGCGATGGGTATTTTATCACAGTTTTATTTTCAAGTCAACAGCTTTGTACGCCTAGCAAACCCGACTGCAATCGCTTTAGTGTTTTATTGTCATATATTGTGTCTCGTTTCTCCTATCAACAACATATTGTATGAAGCTTTTCCTTCAAATCTGCTTCAGCTCATCGTCTTTGCTTCCCTACTTCCTTACCTCCGTCCTTCCCCTTCCCCCC